>JAQBNQ010000332.1 GCA_028288545.1 Bacteroidota bacterium | reverse complement strand
ACAGCGCTCCAATCTTTTGGTTCAGGGCCTGGTAAAGGAAAACTCGAAATCAGGAAATTATCTTGGCCATTTCAACAGCATAATTTCTGAATCGGATATAGAAGGGTATTTGACCGGTAATACAATTATACTTAGGAGCGGAGGGAAGGATATTTCATCGGGTGGGCTACTTTGGAAAACAAAATTAAGTGCGCCGGCCATGTTGGAGCCTCAAATTGTAATCAATATAAATACAGGTGATAAGGAAATTTTTACCCAGGATACTGCCGGCAATATTTACCTGATCAGTAAGTCGGGTGAGATATTATTTACCAAAAATATTCCCGATAAGATCATTAGCGAAGTTTACCAGGTAGACTATTACCACAACGAGAAGCTGCAATATATTTTCAATACTGCAGGCCATGTTTATATAGTTGATAGACTGGGAAATTTTGTGGCCTCTTATCCACTTAGAATAAGCGGTACTGCCTCTGCGGGGCTTACCGTGGTGCATGACGAAACCATGAATACCGATCATTATTATATTCCATCAGCCAGCGGTTCGGTGTATGGATATGAGCTAACAGGTAAACCCTTGCCGGGTTGGAGCCCAAAAGGCGGAACAGGTGTGATTGAAAAACCCTTGCAATACAATGGCATAGGTAAGTCCTTTATGATATTGGCTTTGAATAAGATGGGTAAACTAATGGCAATGGATGGTAAAGGTGTATTAAAATGGAGTGTAGAAAATTTGCCTGTAACATCGCAAAACCTTGCTCTTATTCGTCAGGGAAATGATTTTGTTTTGCTGGACGTTGCGGTCAATCAACTCACCGAGATTGCTTCTGATGGTAATGACAAAATCAGACGTCTTGTTGATACGGCCGGTTCATTTTCCGCTACTGCAATATCAGATTCTGCTTTCCTGTACAGTTTTGCCACAACCGATGCTGTTAGAACCTATAATAACCAGGGGCAGTTTAAAGGTGCTATAAGTTTTACATCTCCAATTTCTCAGATTGAGGTGATAGATATGGGAGGGATAAAATATCTCCAGGTAACATCCGCATTTGCCAAAAAGGTGATTCTCTTCGATGTTTCCAAAAAACTTCAAATAAGTAAAAGTGAGGAGGCCGACCATGATGCTGAATTTGCAATTTCAAATCCTCTTTACTTCAAAATTACGAACCTTTTGGGTGGTACCGGGGTTATATCTATTGTAGCCGATGGTGAAGGCGGAATATCCTGTTACAGGCTCAAATAAGAAAAGGCTTTTATAGCTTAAATTGTTAAATAATACTTTTCTTAACGATAGTTGTATATACATTTATTGTTTGTACGTATATTTGCATCATTAATCACTAAATTAAAATGAAATGAAAAAGCTGATAATAATATTTGCCATTGTAGCAGTAGCTGTGAGCGGTAAAGCTCAAACAACATGGTCGTTTGATAATGCACATACTTCAGTAAAGTTTGGCGTAAGTCACCTGGTGATATCGGAGGTGGAAGGGCAGTTTAAAAAATATTCGGGAAAGGTAGTTTCGAAAAGCGATGAATTTATCGATGCCAATATTGATTTTACGATAGACGTAAACAGTATTAACACGGATAATGACATGCGCGACAAGCACTTGAAGAGTGATGATTTCTTCAATGCCGAGAAGTTTCCCAACATCACCTTTAAAAGCACCTCGTTTAAAAAGGTAAGCGGCACCAAATACCTGCTTGAAGGTGACCTGACAATTCGTGATGTAACAAAGAGGGTTAAACTGGATGTTATTTATAACGGTACGGTTAAAGATCCTTATGGAAATGTTAAGGCAGGTTTCAAAATCACCGGTTCGGTTAACCGGTTTGATTATAATTTAAAGTGGAATAATTTGGCAGATGCCGGCCCTGTTGTTGGAAAAGACATAAAGCTGGACATAGATGTGGAATTGAAGAAACAATAATTAATTGGAGTTTTTATATGCGCAGCAGGGGGAGTATTCCTCCTGCTTTTTTATTTTTGCACAAACCCATCATATGCCCAGCATAGAGCAAATACTTAAGCAGAACAAATTTAAGAGCGAGAAAGAGCGGGCGATAGTAAGCATCCTGTTTGCCAATAACCTGATAAATGGTTTTTATGAGGAGATATTTAAGAAACACGGACTTACCATACAGCAGTATAATGCGCTACGGATATTACGTGGCCAGTTTCCTAATCCATGCACTATCAACCTGATACGCGAAAGGATGCTGGATAAAATGAGTGATGCTTCAAGAATTGTTGAGAGACTGCGAAAAGCGGGTTGGGCAGAACGGGTTACTTCGGCTAAAGATCGCCGGGCGGTAGATGTAATAATTACCGGTACAGGGCTTGAACTATTGGGCCAGATCGATAAACTTCAGAATGACTTTGATCACCCGGCTGTTAAACTCAGCGAAAAGGAAGCAAGACAATTGGGTGATTTATTGGAAAAGGTTTTTGACAGCCTAATGGATTAAAATTTCTTAAACCTTGCAAAAGCACCCAAGGGCAGGTTTTTGTCGAAGCTGTCTTTTAAATATAGTTCCCCTATTTCCAGGTTTTGCGGTTTAAAGTTCTCTTTCACAAGATTTTCGAGAATTAAAGATGAAAAGCCGAGGGAATAAGCATTCAGGATGAGAAAGTGTTTTTGCTCATCCAGTAATTGCAAAACATTTTTCATCATCTCATTGATGTTATCTTCCAGTTTCCATTTCTCTCCATCGGGCCCATGGCCAAAAGCCGGTGGGTCAAGTATTATACCGTGATATTTATTGCCGCGTTTTACTTCGCGCTTTACAAATTTCAAGGCATCTTCCACTATCCACCGAATATTATCCAGCTTACTTAGCTCCATATTTTCCTTGGCCCAGGTTACCACTTGTTTAATAGAATCAAGGTGTGAAGTATCAGCTCCTGCGGCCTTGGCTGCCAATGAAGCCCCACCGGTATAAGCAAACAGGTTAAGGAATTTAGGCTTGTCCATTTTTAACTGGTGAACGCTTTGCGCAATGTAATCCCAGTTTACTGCTTGTTCGGGGAAAATACCAACGTGCTTAAAAGAGGTTAGTCCGAGCCTGAACTGAATTTTATGTGCAATTTTTTGACCCGGCACATGGTAGGCGATATTCCATTGGTCGGGCATGGTTTTTAATTTTTGCCAATCGCCGCTGCTACTGGACTTAGGAACAAACTTTACATGCGCCTGTTTTTCCCATTCGTACATTCTTTCTGCAGGGTCCCAAACGGCCTGGGGTTCAGGGCGAATGGTGATAAAAGTGCCAAACCGTTCAAGTTTCCAAAAGTTGCCTGAATCAATAAGCTGGTAATCGGGAAAGTTTTGCGGGGTAAAAGAAAGAATCATGCACCGAAGATATGGAAAAGCAATTTTCGGAGTGGGCTACTTTTTAACTATTACAAATACGTCTTCCTTGTCGCGTTTCATCCAATAGTGTTCGCGGGCAAATTTTTCCTGCGTAGCCGGGTCAGCAGTTAGCTCAGTTAATTCCTTTTGAGTTTCCCCAATTTGTTGCACGTAAAATTTCTTTTTGGCCAACAGCGATGAAAGCTCATGATGTTTCCGGTATTGGTTTAAAAGATTATTCTCATCCAAAAACAACATCCAAACACCAAATACAACGCCGCACAGGAAATATATATTTCTGAGAAGCGGGGGCAGTTTAGCTATGCGTTTTTGAATGTTTTTAAGCATCTTTTACAAACTTCGTTAGAAAAAGACTGCGGTTCAACTATATAACGGATTTTGTTTGCACAACGGTATTGTAAAAAGGACGAATTTAGTTTCCCGGTACAAATTCAATTTCTACATTCTTTACCAAAATATCCTTATCGCTATGGTTGCTATCCAGGCCTGCCTTTAGCTTATCAAATGCCCCCGTTTCCGGCGTTTCTATGTCAATTAATATTTTCTGCCATTTAACGGCATTCATCACCCGCTGGATCAGATAACTCTGGTTCCGAATGATTTTATTATTACTATAAAGGCCTATGTACACATATGGATTTTTGCTGCCGTTATATTGCCAGCCGGTAAGATATACTTCCATAGAAGCCCGGTACCATCCGTGATGTGGATTTGTTATTTTAAGGTTTGCCTCTGACAAAAATTGATGTTCGGTATTAAGAACCTCAATTCGACCCGTATCAGATTTATAAACGGGGTTGAGTAATTTTTCCTTTGAAGCTGGTACCTCATCTTCTACTTCAACAAACCTCCTTTTAGAATTGTCAAGGTTTAAATGTCCAAATATGGTCCAAAAGTATTTGGGCGTCATATTATCACTTTCCATAAAACCACCGGGAGCGTTAGCCTGCCATGTCATGACCAGGTTTAGCCAAATACAAAAGGCCAAAAACAACATTAAAAGCAATTTGCTTACCCGGTACTGAAAGGCCCATTTAAATAGCGCGCAAATAGGGAAAAATAGCACTGCATATGATTGTACAACCTGTCGTTGAGAAAAAGACCCTCCGTATGTCCAGGTACTCCAGGCTGTAAAAATCCAAAGGTTCAAAAGCGTAAAAATAAAGGTGGCCCAAAATAAAGGTTTGCGATAAATATATAAAGGAATGAAACCGAGCACTGATAGAAGCATAAACGGTGTATAAATGAACCATCCTTTTCTAATGCTGAAAAAGCAGTTCCAGATATTTAGCTTTAGAAAATTGAGGCTTTCATCCTGGCTATAACTCCAGTATAAAAAACTACCTGAGTAAATCTTCCAATAAATCAATTGTACTGAGCCAACCAGGGTGGCGCAAAGGATTAAAATTCCAATTTTTGAAAAATTCGCGCCAATAAGTTTAATTTTTTCCTTTAAGGAGCTAACGTCTGTTACAAGCCATAATAAAGGAATAATAATGCAAATGATTTCTGTGGGACGCGTTAAGGCCGCCAGACCGCAAAAGAATCCAAGAACTGCGCTGATTTTATATGAAGGTTCTTTATGCCATTTGTCGGTTAAGTATAAAATTATGGCGTAAATAGTAAACAAATAGTTATGGGTCAGCAAATTGGAAAACGTGACAAAATTGAGGTAGTTGGTGGCAAGACACAAGGAAATGAGCGCCAGGGCAACAATTTGGTCGCTGAAATAGCGGAGTAAAACTTTGCGCATGAACCAAATTCCAATAAACGTGATGAGTAAGGCTTCTAAAGTCAAACAGAAGGCATAAGGCCGGGAAAAACCATCCACCGGGTATCCTCCATATTTAGCCCATAGATGTCCAACCGCAAAGGCGGGTGAATATATAATTGCGACTCCGCAAGCGTACTTCATTACGTAGTTGCCATTTGGTGCGCGATAAGCAGCAAGTTCATCGCCAGATGGATGGTAGGTATTTACTATGTAATTGTAATTATGTAATTGACCCAAATCGTCATAGAATAGGGATGGCAGGTATAGATAGTATCCCGACACGTCCCATGTAAGCACACCAGCAGACCACTTATCCTTCCATTTGTATGATAACGACATTACATATGAAAGAAATAAACAGCAAAAGATAAAAGCAATAAAAGATTTGCGATTTTGTATTTGCATGACCCATTACAATAGTATGAATATTTTCAAACGCTTTGGCATCAAAAAAGCAGATAACTATTTTTTTACCAAAAAATTCGGTACTACCGAATTTATCTTCAGGTGAATTGTAAAGGCCAACAGAAATATTGGTAATAAAGGCGCCTTATAACGCACCAGGTTGCCCAAAACAGGAGTACACATACCTATTAGTGCGAAATAGACTAATGAACTGCTGATTAGGAATAAAAATAAATTAGCGTTATACGGATCTTTCCAATTGCTAAAATAAATGCACAGTAAAATGAAGCCAAGGATGACCAAATTTTCCAAAGCGCTGGCCAACATCATAACGTTTTTTCCTTCCCACGGGTAAGGACGTGTTAGGGTATTCCATAGACCCATTGGCGCGATTTTGAGAATGCTTTGAGCATTGGGCAACAATGGCGGAATTTCGATCCTGCTTCCTGCCTGAAAGTATTCGGCTTCTTTAACGCTATGCATTTGCTTGTTTGCCAACATTTGAGGTAAATTAATGCGGGGAATAAAGTGTTGCAGATTAAAGGCTATGGTAAGCAAAACAATATGTACAACAGCGTATTTAAAAAGGATTTTTCTCCAGCCGCTGTCATTCGATGGTACCAGGAATGCTACAACTGTGGGTAACAGGCAGGCAAGCACAAAGAATTTAGTGAAAAGAATAATAATAAAGCCGGCAAGGGTTTTTGCGAGGCCAGTTGAAATTTGAGAGCGTAGGTTTAGAACGCCGCTGACAAAAAGACCTAATCCCAATACAAGCAAGGGTTCTTTTAATATACCGGAGGTCCAGAAAAGAACAGAGGGTAGTAACATGATCGGAATTACTAATACAGCATTTTGATTATTAGCAAAAGAAAGTACAGAATTGCTTAGAAGTATCCAGCCCAATAAGGATATAAAACACATGAAAAGAATGTGAACGAAATATGTTTTGGCTGAAAGGAACATTAGAAGAGCATTGAGCCTGATGACTGTCCGGTTTTCATTAAAAGGTGCCTCATCAAAATTGCGTTGCCAGTTTTTCATGGTAGCGCAATATTGCTGAGAAGAGCTATCATTAATATTTATGCCGGTTATTATCTGCGCAAAATCCCTGGGCGATTCGCTGGCAACATTGCGAAGTACCAATGCGTCGGAATAAAATTTGTGTACATCGTTATTCTGAACGTCCTTGTAATAAAAAGTATAGATGAACCAGATAAAAAGGCCAACAACAAATTTTATGTTGAATAAAGCGACAGACACAAAGGGTTTGAAATTTTTGAACTGAAATGCTTTAACCCGGTAAATGAGAACGTTAAAAATTGCGAGGTAAAGAAGTGTAAACAGGATTTGGTGCGCGGTCATTAAAACTAAGGTAAAAGATTTGTGGCAAGAATTATCTTAGTTCAAAAATTGGGTATGGGATTTTACGATTTAAATAAAGATGAACGGCAAAAAGTGGTGAATGAAATTAACATGGCTGTTCTTGCCGATGTGCGCAAAGGTAAAACGGCAAATTTGATTCATTATTTTTCGGACGAGGATACTTACATACGCAAAACGGCTTACCTGGCTATTGGAAAAATATATGTTGCCGATAATGAGCTAAGGACAAGCATATTGCAATTGCTGGACTCCCTTTTTAAATCGGAAAACGAAAAAGTGAGGCAAACCTCCATTAATTCGGCAGGTGAAATTGGTATGTACGATTTTGGACCTATAGAGAACCTGATGGAAAAGGGATTGTTTGATGAGCATCATTCTGTGCGAAATGCGGTTATCGGCTCCATTAAAAAAATGGGGGAGAAGAACCCGAAGCCGGTGCTTGCTTTTGCTAGACGGTTTTTACATCATCTGGATAAGGAAATACGCAGAGAAATTTGCCATGGGATTGAACTGAGAGGCAGAAAGTATCCGCAGGATATTCTTCCCTTATTAAAAGAATTGCAGTATGATAAAACAGCCAGGGTCAGCAACACTTTGGTGCATGTGCTTGGCCAAATTGCGTATAAAAAAGGCTGCCTGGAAGTAGTAGTTGCCGACCTAAAAAAATGGGAGAATGCTGAACTAGTACACGATGCGCTGGAGGAAATAATTGATGTGCATGACCGCTACAAGGAT
>JAQBNQ010000324.1 GCA_028288545.1 Bacteroidota bacterium | reverse complement strand
CTGTTCATATGTTATTCCTAAAGGTTTCCGAACATGCGGCGGGAAGTTTACCACAAAAACATCGGCCTCCGCGATAAGCTTTTTTAAGATTTTTTGCGCTTCCGCATCTTTCAAATTAAGAGATATACTGCGCTTATTTCGGTTAGTCAACTGCCAGAAATAGTTTTTTTTGCTTTTCGGATTAGGTTCAACCATGTATAAGAACCGGTGCGGGTCACCCATTCCCGGGGGTTCGATCTTAATAACATCTGCACCAAAGTCTGATAATATGGTAGCGGCCGCAGGACCGGCAATAAAACTGGCACAATCGATAACCTTCAGGTTACTAAAAATTCCTTTATTGTTTGTCATAGTTCTAATTTTAGATAGTGTATTTAGTTATGAAGGGGTTTGTTGTTTTCAAGAAGATAGGCTATCCGCTCCTGCGTTTGAGTTGTACCTAATAATGAGAGGAATGCCTGTCTTTCCAGATCAAGAAAGTGCTGTTCAGAAGAAAAGCCTCCGGCCTGGTGGCCACCACACATGATATTTGCTATATGGCCAGCTATCACACCGTCATGTACTGTCATCGTTTTTGAATCAATGGCTGATTTAACATTTTCATCGAAAGCAGTAAATGCCTTCCTGCCTAAAACAGGGATATCATTTCTCATTTTCTTAGCGGTATAATCTTCAGAAATTATCATAACTGCCATTTTCGCTACTCCTGTAGGTGAAACAGGTGTGGGTACAATCAGGTCATTGTCCTTTAAAAAGATATTTTTCGCTTCCTCCCCGTTGTGGGATACTTTAGCTCTCAAAATATTTTCAGCCACCTTCATCAGCAATTGCTCAGGAAGAACGCCGGTTTCAAGAGCCTTGTCAAAGGCCCTTACGGTGAGCTCTTTGGTTCCTCCTCCGGCCGGAATCAAGCCTACGCCTGTTTCTACCAGCCCCATATGCGTTTCATTGGATGCCACAACAAAAGCAGCATGAAGGCAAACTTCACAACCGCCTCCAAGCACACTGCTGAAAGGTGCAGCAACTACCGGAACGGGACTTAACTTAAGTGCCATCGTAGCGTGCTGCAGGTTAAGGATAGTATTTTCAAGGGCATTCCATTTCCCGGATCTGGCGGTTTCCAATATCAGGGCAAGGTTAGCACCTGCCGAAAAATGCTTCCCGGTATTGCCAATAACAAATCCTTTGAATTCCTTACTGCCCTTTTCACAAGCGTTAATGATAATCTCACTGATCTCATCATTTAATGCATTAGCTTTAGTATGAAATTCGATGATTCCGATTCCGTCACTTGCGTCAAGAATAGTTGCACCGTTGTTTTCAAGATATATTTTACCGTTGCTCCTGATCTTTTCCAGGTCAATTGCAATTTCATTCTGAGCGAGGTCGGACAGATTAATGTTTAATGCTTTTCTGTTCATTATTTCGAGTTACTTAAGTTTGAGAAGATGTCCTGTTATCAATGCTATAAGAAGCCGTTTCTGCTGCCCGTGGCAAAAAATCTAAACAAATGCTCCAAACCCGGTGATAGCCTTGCCAACAATTAGTGTATTCATTTCCCGTGTGCCTTCATAAGAATATATAGCTTCGGCATCAGCTACAAAACGACCTATGTTATAATCCAGAAGTATACCATTAGCACCAAGTACCTCCCGGGCCCATCCAACACATTCTCTCATTTTTACGGTGCAAAAAGCTTTTGCAAGTGAGGCGTGTTCGTCCTTTAGTTTGCCTGCATCCTGTATTTGTGACAACCTGACGCACATGGTTTGGGAGGCTGTAATGTTTCCTAACATTTTTACCAGCAAATCCTGCACAAGCTGAAACTTCGCAATTGGCTTTCCGAATTGCATCCGGGTTTGAGCATAGCGTAGTGCATTTTCATAAGCCCCCATCATACATCCAACAGCTTCCCATGCAACAAAAGACCTGGTCATCCGCAACACCCTCGCGGTATCCCGGAACGAACTATCTTCCTGCAATCTGTTGGCTTCAGGCACGATACAATTCTCCATAATGATGTGCGCATTTTGGGTGATCCTCAGCGCCATTTTATTTTCAATTTTTTCTGCCCGGAAACCAGGCGTATTGTTCTCAACAATAAAACCCTTAACCTGGTTATCTTCAAGGTCCCTCGCCCATATAATAGTTACATCGCCCCAGGTGGCGTTACCAATCCATTTTTTTTCTCCGTTCAGTACCCAATGGTCTCCGTCTCTTTTAGCCGTGGTGAGCAAGCCGCCCGATGCTCCTGAACCAATCAGCGGCTCGGTCAAACCAAACGAACCTATTTTTTCCAGGCGGGCCATCTGCGGCAGCCAATGTTCTTTTTGTTCTTCAGATCCGCATAAATAAATCGAGCCCATGGCCAGGCCGCTATGTACACCAAAGAAAGTAGCTATCGAGCAATCAACACGGGCAAGTTCCATAGCAAGAAATCCGGCAAAAAGAGTACCCCCGCCCGCACATCCATAACCTGTATAACCCGCACCGGCAATATTTAATTCTTTAAACGGCGGTAAAAGTTCGAATGGGAATGCATCCTTTGCCCAGTATTCATTTACCAAAGGATTGGCTTTCTTTTCTGCAAACTCTCTTACTTCGGCAAGTTTCTCAAGCTCCTTGTCCGAAAGACAATCGGCAATCATGTAAAAATCAGAGTTTGGTGCCGGTAAAGCTTCCGGTAGATTGGTAATGCTCATAACAATGACATTTAAGTTTGTAAATTCAATTGTGTTGTTTACATAGCAAAAGTACCCGGACATTTATGCTTAAATCTTTCGTATTCAAATGATATACTTTCACAATCAAATGATAAAACCATGCTTTTAAATACATAAAAAAGCAAGCCCGGAAAACATTGCCGGGGTTTTGTTTTTAGTGACTGGAAAATTTAATAATGAATGATTTGGCAAAACATCACCACAAAAAATGCAGGTGACCCGGTAAGCGCAATATTGCATTCTTCATCGGGGAGTATTAAACGGTAAGTACAATTTTTCCGGTATGCTGATTGGCTTCCAGGCTGCGGTGCGCGTCGGCTACATCGCTTAACTGGAATTTAGGCCCTACTACCGGTTGAAGCTTTCCACTTTCAACGCCGGTTTTCACAAACGCGATAGCTGCTTGCTGTTTAGCATAATCCATAAGCAAATCACCCATATTGTAACCCCTGATCGAAAGCATTTTAAATAAAACCGGAATCGCCGGCCATACTGCCGGTTCAAAGCTCAAAGCACCGTACACGATTATTTGCGCGCGCTCGGCCGCTCCGGCTACAAGATGTTCAAAATGCTTCCCGCCTACTACGTCAAGAATAAGGTCAACACCCTTTCCTCCGGTTATCGTCAGAACTTCCTGCGCTATATCCTGTTCACCTGTTACGATTACGTGTTGTGCACCCGCATCTAAAAGTGTTTGTTTTTTTGATGCGGAACTGGTGAGCGCAATGGAAACACCACCTAACAGGTTAACCGTTTGGACAATGGCAAGTCCCATGTTGCTGGATGCAGCGTTGAACAGTACCACCTGGCCGGGTTGTAAATCAGCACTGTCCACCAACATACCATAGGCCGCAATATAGCTTGTCCAAAGTGCAGCAGCTTGTTCAAAGCTTAAATTAGACGGATGTTTTTGGATAGCGTATGCGGGCAGCAGGACAAGCTCCCCATACGTGCCATATTGGTGATTAGAGAATGCCGGCAACACACTTACTACTTCCCCTGGAACAAGACCTTTTACTTCTTCTCCAACAGCTTCTATGATACCGGCAGCTTCGAACCCAAGCATAGAGGGAAAGATTGGCTGGTATGAATAATGACCGCTTCGAAACATTGAATCAACGCGGTTAACACCTATTGCTTTTACTTCCAGACGAACTTCCTGGGGGCCGGGAGCTGGTATATTTACTTGTTCTAACTTTAATACTTCAGGTCCACCTGCCTGGTGGAAACGTATACCTTTTACTTGTTTTGTTTGAGTTGACATTTTTTCTTTTTTTTCTGCAAGTTTAAACCACATACAGTAACTTTGCTATGCTACCAACCCAATGTATGGTACATACAAAAATGTAAGTAATGGCAAAAATCAAGGAAAACTCAACAAATAGCTTTAACCGCAAGTTTTTAACTGACTGTGATCTGACGTATGCCCTGCAACTGATGGGCGGCAGGTGGAAGCTGTTAATATTAATGCGGCTGACCTCCGGAACGCAGCGATTTGGTGAACTGAAGAAAAAAATAACGAATATAACTGAGCGAATGCTGACACTACAGCTACGGGAAATGGAGGCCGACGGATTAATTACCAGGCAGGTATTTGCAGAAGTACCACCAAGAGTTGAATATACATTAACCGAGATAGGCAAGGAACTTATATCAATATGTGATGCCCTGCATACATGGGGAGCCCGGCATCGTTTCCAGGTTGCCGGCGAAGTTTCGGCATTATCACATGACGATGTAGCTGAGTTTAGTGATAGCCCGCCAAGTGCTCAATTAAACGATATGGTTTAACCTTTAAGCAAGCGGCCTAATGAAAATCTTGCAGACTATGATAGAAGAAATGACATTGAACATATAAACAATTGTCATTCTGAGCGATAGCGAAGAATCTTCTTCAGCAAGCAGAGCCGCTATACAGAGCGGAGAAGATGACCCACCATAACTTAAAAAGGATGCCACACTGAGCGCGTCGAAGTATGGCGGGCAGGCCTCTACGCGCGGAGTCTTCGACAGGCTCAGACTGACAGGCCCCTTTTATCATCTTAACGTTCCATCAGGGTCTCTCGCAGAGAACCCTGATGTATACGCCATGCAGATTCACTGTTCTAAATATCATGGTAGATGTTTAGAACGCGATGAGCCTGAGGGTCCTCTGCGAGAGATCCTCAGGGGACATAAAACATTCATTGCCGTTGGTTTTAACCAACGGTAGAAAAAGCTGAAAAGTTTTGGCTTTAGCCTAATTATACAAGTGAATTTGGGCTAAAGCCCTCTTATCGCTACTCATTATTCCGTTGGTTAAAACCAACGGCAATGAAGTTTTATCTATCTGTAAACAACATACATCATTGCCTTTGACTAAAGTCAACGGCAATGATTTTTATACGATACTTAAATACTCTCAGCCAAATTTAAACAGCTTCTTAGATCTTTATGAAAAAGATCTAAGGACGAAACCACAAGACCTTAAAGAGTTTAACTTTTTGCAGCATTGACTAATTCAATCTTACCATTCACTCTCACCCTTACCTTGTGGCCCAAACGGGATGAAATCTTATAGCTGGTCACTTTACCGTTATTCCATTCCATATCAACCGTATAGTTACCACGTGCTTTAAATCCATGAATCTGACCTTGCGTTTTCCATGCTTCAGGCAAAGCTGGTAACAGATCAATAAAGCCAGCATGACTCTGCACCAGCATTTCAGCAATAGCCGCAGCTCCTCCAAGATTGCCATCGATTTGAAACGGCGGGCCGGCGCCTAATAAGTTCGGATAGACTCCGCCTCCGGCACCATAGTTCATTCCCGTTTTCAGGGTCATTCGCATTAAGGTTGTAAATAACTGGAATGCCCTGTCGCCGTTATGCAACCTTGACCAAAAAAGCATCTTATATGCCAGCGACCAGCCTGTGCCATCGTCTCCGCGGGCTTCCAGCGTTTTTTTAGATGCCTCGGCCCAGGAAGGTGTTGCTTCCGGTGTAATCTGGGACGCAGGATAAAGTCCGTATAAATGAGATATATGACGATGAGTAGGTTCGGTTTCCTTATAATCTTCCATCCATTCCATTACGCGCCCATCTTTTGCAACCCGGACTGGCGGCGGCAGCTGTTTCAATTTCTCAGACAAGCCCCGCATGAATGGCCCATCTATCTTCAGTTTTCCGGCTGCGTAAATAGTATTTGTAAACAGCTCGCGTACAATTTGGTTATCAACTGTAGGCCCCATGCAAATACTGGCCATTTTTCCATTGGGCAGGTAAAAAGAATTTTCGGGAGATGACGATGGTGAAGTGACCAGCCAGCCAGACTTAGGATCCCGAACAAGAACACTGCTGTAAAACTGTGCAGCTCCTTTTAATATGGGATAGATGCTTTTCAGGTATTTCTCATCTTCGGTAAATTGATAATGCTGCCATAAGTTATTGCAAAGCCAACCCGGTCCCACTTTGGTAAAACCCCAACTGGCGCTTTCTCCCGGCTCGGTAAATCCCCAAACGTTGGCGCAAACGTGTGCAATCCAGCCATCAGCATTGTAGTATGCCTTAGCTGATCTTTCGCCGTTCTTTATTAAACCGCGCACATATTCAGTTAACGGCAGATCAAGCTCGGGCAGGTTGCCCACTTCTACCGGCCAGTGGCACATCTGGATATTCAGATCTAAATGATAGTCACTGTTCCAGGGTGTTTGCACCTGGTTAGCCCATAAACCCTGCAAATTAGGAGGCAGCAAACCAACCCGGATACTGCTGATCAATAAATACCTGCCAAACTGAAAAAACAAAGAGGCCAGCTCCGGGTCAGCTTTGGGGTTCTTCTGAAAATCTAACAGCCGCTGGTTAGTAGGCTCGTCTGTTTTTGCATCAGCACCAAGGGTTATACTTACGCGGCTAAATAATTTCCTGTAATTAGTAATGTGCTGCTGCAATTGCTGATCATAGCTTTTTGATTTGGCTCTGGTCAGTATTTGCTCAAGCTGTCCTTTATAATCGGGGGCATGCCAGTTTGTTTTCGCGCTAACAAACAGCGAAACCTCCGTTGCATTTTCAATTGCTAATTCGTTCTTATCTGTAATAAGGCGACCGTCCTTTAACTTAACACTTACCATTCCGGCGTATGCCATACCATCGCCTCCTTTACCGTCTTTTAAACGGCCCGAAATTTCAAGCTGATCACCAGCTACTTTTGTACTGCAACGCTCGGGCCTGTCGATAGAAACCCGAAAATTTAACTGTCCCGGTTTATCGGCCACAATACGGATAACATCAACATCATCACCGAAACTTGTGAAATACTCTCTTTTGTAAGTAACTCCATTTACCTGGTAACTGGATGTGGCAACGGCATTTTCAAGGGATAGGCTACGCTGATAGTTTTGAACATGCAGGTCTGCACTATCTTTTCCTGAATACTTGAATTGCAGGTGCAGATTTGCCAATAACTGATAACTTCCAAATGGTGCGTTTGCCCCTTCTCCATTTCCGGAACCTACTCCCTTACAAATAAAATCTTTATTAATAATAGCCTGCGCCTCATCGTTTTTTCCGGCTAAAATCAATCGCCTTACCTCCGGCAGTCTTTTATAGGCTCCATAATTATTGGCATCCTGCGGCGACCCTGACCAAAGCGTAATATCATTTAATACAATATTTTCCTTGAATACGCCACCATCGGGCATCATGCCTAAACGTCCGTTCCCCAGGGGCAATGTTTCTTCCCATTGGCTTGCAGGTTTATCATACCATAATTTCAAATTTCTATCCTGGCCCCGGCAAAGGGAGGGGATCATGATGCACAAGGCAAAAAGAAAACTAAAGATATTTTTGTTCATTAAATTTATCATACGTGTTGTGCGATTGGTTAATTTTTAGCGTTGAGCCTGGACAAAACATGTTCACCTACAGCTAAACCTTGTATTTGTCCTTTTTCGATGGCATCTTTAAAATGTATGCCTCCCCAAAATCTTGAGATTGCGGCTTCGGCGGATGCCTGCAGGAATGATTGGTATTTCCGGGGTTTTAACCCAAACTTCACCTCCACATTATCGGTATAATGAAAGTTATCACCGAAGTAATGTGTTAATACAACGGCAGCGGCCGATGATATCACAGAGTGCCCGCTGATATATTCCGGAAAAGGTGGTGTCTGTAATAAAGGCCGCCAGTTGGGGTCTACATATTTCCTGATAGCCGTTTCAGGCCTGATGCGGTTAGTGCGGTATTTATCATCCCAGCAACAAATAAAGGCATC
>JAQBNQ010000313.1 GCA_028288545.1 Bacteroidota bacterium | reverse complement strand
TGGCTTTAAAACGTCTACATATCAAATGTTTACCCAGCTTCTGCATTATGTCAAGCAAGCACTTGAAAAAGGTGAGTATGTACCACCTTTCTTAGCAGTTATAGATACCCAGAAGGCAGCTATTATGAAGAGTGCCGATGTAATACCTTTTCTAGAAAAGAAAACTGCTTACAAGTGGGGTACAAGTGGTAGGGATTATAGCCAAGAGGTGCTAGAAGCTGTTTCAGCATATATAGGCACTTACCTGGTATCGTTTAAAATAGAAACGCATGGCGATGAGTTTATAAGTACCATTAAAAACGCCATTGCCACCGGCGACATTATACGCACCCAAATTACCCCCGATAACTTAAAACAGGTGTTTGATAAATGGGTAGCTATGATAGGCCGCGAAATTAAAGACGTGCCCGAAGAAGATTACGCCCTGTTGTTTTTTGCCGATATAATGAGCGATGGCACCCAAACCACTAACGAGAACCTGCCCGCACAACTACTGCACAAAGGCAGCGCACCGGTGTTTGCTTTAGGTGGTAAGCTGTACGAGTTAAGTAATAAAGAAGGCTACCGCCAGTTTTGGGCCATTTACCACCGCCCGCCTAAAAAGGAATACAGCAATTATTTGTTAGAGCGAAGGGATAGCCTTATACCCTTAGATGAACGCAGCTTTAAAGGCGCTTACTACACCCCGCTTAATGTGGTTGACAAGGCTTACGACAAGCTTACCGAAACCCTGGGCAACAACTGGCAAAAAGAATATATAGTGTGGGATATGTGCTGCGGCGTTGGCAACCCGGAAGTAAAACACAGCAACCCCCGCAACGTGTTTATGAGTACGCTCGACCAGGCCGATGTAGACGTAATGCACGCCACCAAAACCTGCGTATCGGCCACCCGCTTTCAGTACGATTATTTGAATGATGATATTACCGATGATGGCCACATAGACTACTCCCTAACCAACAAAATACCCCAAAGCCTGCGCGACGCCATTGCCAAAGGCAAAAAGATTTTGGTGTTGATTAATCCGCCGTATGCGGAGGCAGGTAATAGAAGCAATAATTCAATCTTAGAAAACACAGAAAATAAAGGAGGAGTGGCAAAGACGAAATTTGCTACAACTGCAATGGAAGAATATGGCAAAGCAAGCAATGAATTATTTGTCCAGTTTTTAGCAAGAATTTCTATTGAGATACCGACTGCAACTGTAGCAATGTTCAGTACAATGAAATATGTCAACGCCCCTAATTTTGAAAAGTTCCGTAAGAAATGGAACGCAAAATATAAAGGAGGCTTTGTTGTTCATAATAAAGCTTTTGAAGGTTTGAATGGAAAATTTCCAATTGGTTTTTTAGTTTGGGCAACTAATCAGAATGCCTTAGTAAAAACTATCACAGACGAAATTTTAGTAGATGTTTTGGATAAAAAAGCAAATCCTATAGGAGAAAAGCTTTTCTATAACTTGCCAAATAGCAAATATCTAAACAGTTTTTTCATTAGACCGAAAGCAAACAAAACGGAGGTAATTGCACTAAAAAATGCCGTATCTCCATCAACTGCAAGTATAACTTCGACGACTTGGTCCGATAATGCCATTGGTTATATGCTCTGTGATAGTAACGACATGCAACATGCGGAGCAAAAAACCTCTTTATTTTCTTCGGTCTATAGAGTAGGTCACGATGGTGGTTTTTTTGTCAACCCCGAAAATATATGGCAAGCAGCAATAGTATTTTGTGCTCGAAGACTCATTGTGCCGACTTGGTTAAATGACAGAGATCAGTTTTTATTACCAACGCAACCTTTAAGTGACGAATTCAAAAACGACTGTTTGATTTGGATGCTGTTTAATCGCACTCAACGAACCGCCAGCGCAAACAATTTAGAATGGAACAATAAAAAGTGGAGCATAATAAACCACTTTATACCCTACACCGAGGCCGAAGTAAATGCACCCGAAAGATTTGAAAGCGATTTTATGGTGCAGTATATGGCAGATAAAACCTTTAGTGCAGAGGCACAGGCCGTGCTGAATGAAGGAAAAAGACTATGGCAAGCCTACTTTGCCCACACCGACGTACGCCACGTGCGCGATGAACTAAAACTAAACCGCCCCGATGTAGGCTGGTATCAAATACGCAAAGCCCTGCAAGCCCGCAACACCAGCGGCGATTTTACCCCCGTTAGCTTTAAACCCTTTGAAGAAGGCTACAAAACCCTTACAGAAAAGCTGCAACCTTTAGTATATGAGTTGGGTTTTTTAAAGGCTTAACGTCTTCACCTAAATGTCTCCCGCTAGAGGTGTTTCATCCGCAGCTTTGAGCAGGCAAGCGCATCCCGATTTTTCGGGAGCAAGAGGACGAGCGCATCCTAATTTATCCGTAGCAAGGGAGGAACGGCTAAGCAACTGTTTCATTCTTTTCATGAATCATAACTCATCATAAAAATCATAATAAATCAGCGTTCCATTGTATTTTAGAATGTCGAATAGCCGGACCTTTTCGTTAATTCTTTACAACTCAAAACTACCTCATCTTAACAATTCAAATTATTTGCGCCAACTTTGTGTAACATCGTTGTCCATATGCTTAAGAAAACTCTTCCGGTATTTTTACTTTTTCTCATCACCCTATCGGCATCGGCCAGCGAGTTGCTGATACCTATGGATCTTTCCCAGGCCAACCACCTTAAAGCCTACGGTATTGCCTATTACGTGCTAAAGCAAGGGGCTAAAGTGGATTGGCTGCTTAATTACCGCGGTGGAAGTTTTGCCGTGCCTTATGTAGGCAGTTTAGAAAGCGAATGCAAAATACGCGGGGTAAGTTACGAGGTAATAACCGATGGCCAATACAATTCCATCCTTACCGAAATTGCCGACCCCGAAAAGAACATGGACGTAATGAAGTTGGAGAAAGCGCCTAAAATCGCCGTTTACACTCCCACCACAAAACAACCCTGGGATGACGCGGTAACCCTGGTACTTACCTACGCCGAAATTCCCTATGATAAAGTATATGATGACGAAGTGCTGGATGGCAAATTGGTGGGCTACGATTGGCTGCACCTGCACCACGAAGATTTTACCGGGCAGTACGGCAAATTCTATGGCATGTACAGCAATGCCCCCTGGTATTTAGCCGATGTTGCCGACCAGGAAGCCCGTGCAAAGCGCAGGGGATATGCCAAGGTTTCTAAAATGAAACTGGAAGTTTGTAACCGGATTCGCGATTTTGTTTTTGCCGGTGGCTTTATGTTTGCCATGTGCAGCGCCACCGATTCGTATGATATTGCTTTGGCCGCTGCCAACACCGACATCTGCGACGTGATGTACGACCACGATGGCCAGGACCCCAACGCCCAATCAAAGCTTGATTACACCCAATGCTTTGCCTTTGAAAACTGGCATCTGCGCACTAACCCCTTAGAGTATGAATACAGCGATATAGACGCCAACTTTGGCCGCACGGTACCAAAGGATCTTGATTACTTTACCATATTCGACTTTAGCGCAAAATGGGACCCAGTACCCACCATGCTTTGCCAGGACCACACCAAAACCATTAAAGGTTTTATGGGACAAACAACAGCCTTCAATAAAAAATTCATGAAAACCAGTGTATTGGTAATGGGCCTAAACAAATCAGCCAACGAAGCCCGCTACATCCACGGCGAATACGGCAAAGGCCTTTGGACCTGGTACGGCGGCCACGACCCCGAAGACTACCAACACCTCGTAGGCGACCCTCCCACAAACCTCGATCTACATCCAAATTCACCCGGCTACCGTCTTATATTAAACAACGTCCTCTTCCCCGCCGCCCGTAAAAAGAAGCATAAAACCTAAGCTTTAGTTTATATGCTATATTTAATTGTATTTCAGTTGATTATGATACTTATATATAGCTTTTAAATAGCTATAGGGGCTTTTAATTTCTCTGTATTATTCTCCGTGTCCTCTGTGCCTCCGTGTGCCGT
>JAQBNQ010000302.1 GCA_028288545.1 Bacteroidota bacterium | reverse complement strand
TTTTCATTTTTGCGAAGGCGAAATCTATTACTTAAAAGAAAATGGCGATGAGGTTATCGTTGCCAAAGGATCGAGCACCATGGCAGTAGTGTAGTGATGTGACTCGGGAAAAATGACCCAAAAAAATAATAAGAATTAATTTGATATTTTGTAGTTTCCAATGGCCCAGTTAAAAGCAACATACAAAGAAATACTGCTCATCTCCCTGCCGCTCATACTCGGCAATACGGCGTGGACCAGTAATGGTGTGTTCGACACTATTTTTGTGGGCAACCTGGGCAAGGTTGAACTGGATGCTATTGGTTTTGCGAGCATCTTTTATTCGGTACTTTTTATGATGGGATTCAGCTTTACCCGGGGCACCCAGATTTTGATTGCAAAACGCATGGGGGAACTGAATAAGCACGAGGTGGGAAACATACTTGACACCACTATTATTTCGATGACCGCTGTGGCCATTTTGTTCTTTGCGCTTATCAAGATCTTTTCGCACCAGATATTGACCTTTATGCTTACGGATAAGGAGATCATTGAAAAATGCGACCTGTTTTTAAGTTACCGTATTTGGGGGCTTATACCCAGCTTTTTAAGTTTCGTTTTTATAGGGTTCTACTCGGGTATTGGAAAGACAAACATCCTGGCCCTTTCAATCGGGATAATGACGATTTTAAATGTTACGCTCAATTACGGATTAGTGTATGGCAAGTTTGGGTTACCCGTAATGGGTATTGCAGGTTCGGGAACTGCTACAAGCGTTTCAGAAACGATTGCAGTAGTAGTATTGTTTGGAGGCACTTTTTACAAGCGGAGAATTCATGATTTTTTCCTTTTCAGGTTTAAAAAGTTCGATTTTAAACTACTGATTGAAATGAGCCATATAGCTGTGCCTTTAATGTTGCAGAGCATGGCGGCTGTTGGGGCATGGCTTTTTCTTTTTGCCCGGATTGAAACCAAACTGGGAAAAGACTCGCTGGCCATTTCATCCATTTTCCGCCAGCTTATCCTGTTCTTTACTATTCCATCCTGGTCTTTAGGTTCAACCGCTAATACCCTGGTAAGTAATCTTGTTGGACAAAAGGATTTTGTGGGCGTAAAAATGGCCATGCGTAAGATAAGCCTGGTAAGCCTTGTTTTTGCCATTATATCATGCCTGGTCATTTATATTTTTCCAAACGTTTGTATCGGCATTTTTACCAGTAAGCAGGATTATGCTTTAATACCCATGGCCAAACACATTGTGCCTGTAATTTTTGTAGTATTCATCCTAATGTCATTTACCAATATCCTTTTTAACGGGGTTATTAGCCTGGGCAACACGTATATAGCTTTGGGTATACAGGTATTGGTTGTTGCGCTTTACATCGCTTACTTTCAGCTAATGTTTACGCTGCCTTTTGTAGATACCTTCTGGATATGGACCTCGGAATGGGTGTACTGGATATTGATACTTATTTCGTGTCTTGTTTTTTTCAGGTTTAAACACCTGGAGGTCGTATAAAAAGATGGAACGCGTAGTGTGCATTTGTTGAAGATGTTCGCTCATTTCTGAATACTTTTGATTTTATGGAAGAAAATGTTTTGAGTTACAATCACGTTAATATTTACCAGGGCCGCGACCTGGTTTTAAGTGATGTAAATATTGAAGTGCAGCAGGGCGAGTTTATTTACCTGATAGGGAAAACCGGGACCGGTAAAAGCAGCTTTTTAAAAAGTATTTACGGTGAGGTGCCAGTGAGTGAAGGAGATGCATCTGCCTGTGGGTACGATCTTAGGCAACTAAAGAAAAAAGATATTCCCTTGCTACGCCGAAAGCTGGGTATTGTGTTCCAGGATTTTCAATTACTGAACGACAGGAGTGTGCATTCGAACCTTGATTTTGTGTTGAGAGCCACAGGTTGGGAAAATGAACAAAAGCGCAACGAGAGAATCGCTGAAGTGCTTGACGAATTGGGATTATCAGTGCTGAATAATAAAATGCCCTACCAGCTTTCGGGCGGAGAGCAACAGCGGCTTGTAATTGCGCGGGCCATGCTGAATAACCCACCCTTATTTTTGGCCGATGAGCCGACCGGCAATCTTGACCCAGAGACTTCGGAGGATATTTTAAAACTACTTATTCGCATTAACCGCGAGCACAATACTGCCATACTAATGGCAACCCACAATTATCAATTGATTGATAAGTATCCTTCTAAAATTTACAGTTGTGCCAACAACTCGGTAACTTTGGAAAAGGGAATTATTGTTAGAGGTTAGGCCAAAGGAGCGGGAGTTACAGCTTCGGTATTCGGAGTTTCAGACCGGTATATTTCTTCTGCAATTTTTAAAGCGTTGGCCTTGTTGCCAAAACCATCCGCCAGTATAAGTCTGCGTTTGTCGATATCGTGCTGGGTAAATTGCATGTCCATCATTTCGCCAATATAACGCTTGGTGGCATTGGGGTTATCTTCCACAACACAAAGGGTTTCAAGCCCAGTGTTATTTACCATTTTGGTGTTGACCAGACAGAACCTGCCACGATATAGAGAATTGAGAAGCTTTAACTTAATCCCGGTATTTTGGAATGTAAACAACAGGTTGATCTGTGCATTAGCCATTAAATCCGTCATCTGCTCAAACGGTGGATTTTCTATCAGTTTAACGTTGGAGATATTTTTGATCTCCTTTTTTAAAGCCGCCGTTGGTTGCTTGCCTGCGATGATAAAATTGTAGGGCATCCCCTCTGCAATTTTTTTGGCAATGAACATAGCGGCCTGGTTGTTTTCAGCCACGCTTAAGTTGCCCTGGTACAAAATATAATTGCCCTTGCCGGGTTTGCTGGTTACATCCTCGTTATTGTGGAAGGCTGGCACGTATGAGATGTTCTCATAGCTTAAACGCAGATATTCATAATCGCTTTTAGAGATGGCGAATATCTTGTTGGCAAATTTCAGATCGTCCTCAAATTTTTTGAGCTTTTTGGATTCGTAATAAAAGTAAAATTTGATGAGGTAATTGCGTTCAGCCTCTTTAAGGCTGCGGTAATAATCCCACTCCACGTTATGCATCCGAACGGCTTTTATTTTATTCCGGAGTTCGGGATGGTTGAGATAAAAGCAGGTGTGCAGGCCTTCAAACAAAACAGGGTGTTCATCGGCTGTAAGGTTGGAAAGCAGTTCATCGTTTTTACGCGAACCAACAATGTAAGGCACCTTGCTGTAAATGGCCTGGTAGAATTTGCGGCGGGGATAGTAAAACACCTTTTCGCATAACTTGTCCAATTCTTCGCTTTGTTCGCGACCGTAATGGAAGCAATGCAGGTATATTTTTATGCCTAAATCGTGCAGCGCTTTTATCTTATAAAACACATCAATCACTCCGCCATAGTCAGGTGGGTAGGGAACATTAAATGAAACGATGTGTAAATACTTACCTGAATAATTGCTCATACAAGCCTACTAGCTTTTTTTCTTCCCCCTGCCAATTTAAATCGCGGCTGCAAACCTCACATTTTTTTTGGAATTGTTGGTATAATTCCGCGTCGGATAATAGACGCATTAAAGTCGATTTTATTTCGTTTACGCTACAGTCTTTTGTTAAGAGGGCAACCTGGTACTTATCATTAATGATCTTATACTCGGGGAAGTTGATGCAAACCTGTGGAACCCCGGCGTGGATGTAATCAAAAAATTTGTTGGAAAGGGAGTAGTAATAGCTAAGACCGGAATTCTCTAAAAGGTTGATTCCTATAGTTGCCTGCGAAGTTACCTGCCTTAAAATACCTGGTTCAACATAGCCAAGGAATTCGACGCGGTTTTGAAGGCTTTCTTTGTTTACCAACTCTCGTAAGTTTTTTGACAAATCCCCCTCTCCCGCCAACTTCAATTTGCAGCTAACATCCTTCATAGCCAAAATCAGATTTTCCAGTCCGCGGCCCTCATTCAGTGCACCCTGATAAAGAACATATTTCTCGCCGTTGTTTGGAGTCTCTGGCTTTTTGCCCTGTAGCACAGGAACGTTCATAATAACCTCTACCTGCTTTGAATACTTTTCGTGAAAGAGCTTAGCCAGGCCCAGCGAAACAGTATAGACCAAATCAAATTT
>JAQBNQ010000300.1 GCA_028288545.1 Bacteroidota bacterium | reverse complement strand
CATTGGCTACCCCATTCTGATTAAGGCCTCGGCTGGCGGAGGGGGTAAAGGAATGCGTGTTGTAAATGCGGCTGATGAATTGGAAGAGCAAATGAATCGTGCACAAAGCGAAGCCCTCAGCGCTTTTGGCGACGGCAGCGTGTTCATCGAAAAATACGTAGGTTCACCTAAGCATATTGAGGTGCAGATATTAGGCGATAACTATGGCAACATCGTTTACCTGTTTGAAAGGGAATGCTCTATACAGCGCAGGCACCAGAAGGTGGTAGAAGAAGCACCAAGCTCTTGTCTTACGCCCGAGCGTCGTAAGGCAATAGGTGAAGCCGCGGTAAAAGTTGGAAATGCCTGTGCCTATATTGGTGCCGGTACCGTTGAATTTTTAGTGGATGAAGAATTGAATTTCTATTTTCTTGAAATGAATACCCGCTTACAGGTTGAACACCCGGTTACCGAAATGATAACAGGCATTGACCTGGTTAAGGAGCAGATTAAAATTGCAAGAGGGGAGAAGCTGAGTTTTACCCAGGATGATCTTGTGATGCGTGGTCACGCGGTTGAACTACGCGTTTATGCTGAAGACCCGGCTAATAATTTTCTACCCGATATAGGCAAACTGGTGCAGTACAAAAAGCCCGAAGGCCCCGGAGTGCGGGTAGATGATGGCTATGAAGAAGGAATGGATATTCCTATTTACTATGATCCTATATTGGCTAAGCTCATAGCTTATGGTAAGGACCGTACAGAAGCTATTGAGCGCTTAAAACGAGCGATTGACGACTACCGCATAGTAGGAGTAAAGAATACCCTTGCCTTCGGTAAATTCGTTTTAAATCACCCCGATTTTACTTCCGGAAAATTTGACACCAACTTTGTGGGCAAAAACTATAAACCCGAATACCTGAAGGCCGAAAGCGAGGAGGAAATGGAAATAGCGGCCTTAATTGCTTCGGAAATTTTTGAAAAAGGGAATAAAACTGCCTCAGCAAAAACAACCACTAAATCGGGTACTTCTAATTGGGTAAAGAACAGGAGTTCTTATAGATAGATTAGGATATGTTTATGTTCGTATAAATCCAGATTCTCCTATCATTTAATCTTCTTTCAGGTTTTTAGGCTCAAATGTTTGTCACAATAGCTGTAAAAAGTGATAAATTTCAACAGTTAACTGAAGAAAGAACAAGCCACTTTTTTCATTAAATTCCTATCTTGCACACAGTGTAGAAGAATGATTTAAATTTTTTGGTTCCAAATGAAACTTAATAGCAACGATTACCCCCAACCGTTGAACATCTTATTTCTGGAAGATCTCGAGCAGGACGTAGTACTGATGAGCCGCGAACTGGATAAGGAAGGTTTTAAATTTATCGCCAAACAGGTAGCTACAAAGAAAGATTTTCTGGACGCCTTACAAAACTTCAACCCTCATTTAATTATTGCAGATTACTCTTTGCCCATGTTTAACGGAATGCACGCATTCCGGTTATTTAAGGAGCAAAAATTAATGATACCTTTTATTCTTGCCACAGGCTCATTAAGCGAGGAACTGGCTTTGGAATGTATGAACGAGGGCGTGGATGATTTTATACTGAAATCCAGCTTTAACAGGCTACCAAATATTGTAAGTCGCAACCTGGTACTTAAAGAAAAGGAGAGAGAAAGCCTTTTAATTTCAACTGAGCTGAAAAAAAGTAAGGAGGAATTAGATAGCGCCAAAATCCACGAACTTCTCTCCAACCGCGAATTTGAAATTCTGTGCCTTATAGCTGCGGGAAAATCGGTAAAAGAAATTGCCTCAGAGCTATTTATAAGCCCCGCTACTGTTGCAACATACCGCTCCCGCATTCTCGATAAATTGCTGCTAAAATCAAATGTTGACCTTACCCGTTATGCTATTAAGCACAACTTAATTGACTGATACACAGTTTATGTCATAAATTTTATGACACACTTTCATTGTTTTAACTCTACCACACCATTTGCCCAGGGGCTACTTTTGCAGTGTACAAAACGTCACTTAACCCCTGAGACAATGAAAAATGAATTCAATGAAGTAATCAACCAACACGCCATTAAAGGCAAGGAATTGGGTTTCTACCACCTGGCCACCCAGGACGAATATTTTGACGGCCGCACTATTACTGTAAATGGAAAAGAACTTATCTTCTTTAGCTCGTGCAGTTATTTAGGCTTAGAGACTCACCCGGCAATGAAACTTGCTGCTATTGAGGCTATAGAAAGATACGGCACCCAATTTTCCAGTTCGCGGATGACGGTTTCGATGGGTATGTACGAAGAATTAGAGGGCCTTTTAGGGCAGATTTTTGGAAAACCAACTTACCTGGCTCCTACAACCAGCCTGGGCCACATTGCCACCATTCCTACCATGATGGGCGAAGGCGATGCTATTATAATGGACCAACAGGTACATAACAGCGTTAAAAATGCCGTGCAAATGGTTAAGGGCGAAGGGCCACATACCGAGATACTAAAGCACAACCGCATGGATATGCTTGAAACGCGGATACAGATTCTGCGCCAGGATCATAAACGTGTTTGGTACATGATAGATAGTATATACTCGATGTTTGGCGATAGCGCTCCGTTTGATGATATATATGCTATGCTCAATAAATACGAAGAGTTCCACTTATATATAGATGATGCCCATGGAATGAGTTGGGCCGGTAAACACGGAAGGGGTTACGCATTATCAAAAATACCGTACCATCCCCGCATGGTGCTTACATCATCTTTGGCAAAAGGATTTGGAAGTTGTGGAGGAGCACTGGCTTTTTATGACGAGGACCAAAAGAACCTTATCAAAAATTGTAGCGGACCAAGCATTTTTTCAGGACCGCTTCAACCTGCTGTTTTGGGTGCAAGTATCGCTTCGGCAAAGATCCATTTAAGCGATGAAATTGACACCTTGCAGGATGAACTTTTTGAAAAGATGTTATACTTTACGCAAACTGCAAAGAGATACGGTCTGCCTTTGGTGGGCAACGACCTGACCCCAATCTTCTTTGTAGCCTTAGGCAAAAAAGAGATCAGCTATAAGGTCTCTACCTTTTTACAAAAGCAAGGTTACTATTGTATGACCACCGTGTTCCCTGCTGTTCCCCTTAAAAACTCGGGTCTGCGTATCACAGTACACAACCACCTTACCTTCCAGGATATTGATGGTATTTTAAGTAGCATTGCGGAAATACTTCCTTGGGCATTGCGCGAAGAAAACTCAAGCATGGATGAAATTTACCAGGCATTTGGAATGCAGCTAAAACAGGATAGACCCATTACATTACCTATACAAAAAATAGCATAACCCATGCGGAACCAGGGCCCGAAGGACGGGGGCAGGATTAAAGCCTGTCTGCCGTATATCGGGGGGTTAACGGAAACTGTTCTTCGGCCCGCTCCGCAAATTGAATTTCATTTCTAAAATCCTAAAATTCCGTTTTATGGCTTATTCAGTAAACATTAATTCCGCCGGGTTGCTTTGTTACACCCAAAAGAGCATTAAAGAGAGCGACGCAACACTTTTGCGCCTCGGCTAATAACAAACAGTTCAAATTATTCAGCTGTAGTGGGGTCTATAATCGATGAGACCTTGCTTACAGAGTTGGCTGGAAATCCGCCCTGTTTAGCGTGTTCGCGAACCATTTCCTCATTGGGTGCGTTGTAAATGCAATAGATCTTATCTGCGGTTACATAGCTATGAACCCATTGAATTTGCGGTC
The DNA here is from genome assembly GCA_028288545.1 of Bacteroidota bacterium. GTDB lineage: Bacteria > Bacteroidota > Bacteroidia > Chitinophagales > LD1 > Bog-950. The sequence continues at coordinate 2,407 of JAQBNQ010000300.1, read as the reverse complement.
CTAAGTTGCTTAGTACCCCGCAAGAAGTTTGTGAAATTGCTTTCAGTTTTTCGGCCGGGAATTCGCCCGCTCCGGGAATTTCTCTTTCAATTACATACTTTGGCATAAAATTGATTTTTGGTTTTTCAATTGCTTAATGTACGTAAATTTAAAGCAATGCCTGCGATTCTGGAATTTGTCAAATTAAAAAACTAAAAAGTAATTGTAGCACTGAACCTCACTCCGCCCTTAAACTCAACTCCCCGTTCTTAAATCCTTCTGAACTGGCTTTCAATTTTATCACACCCGGCTTACCCGTGCTTTCAATCACCACCAGGCACATACCGTTAAAAGCTTTGCGCTGGTTTGCCTTGTGTGGTTCAAGGCTTATCGAATTACCATTGTCCACGCCCACAATTTTGCCGGCACCTTCAATATCAAAATGAATGAGTTGGTCCGCATTGGGCACCATCACGCCGTCTGCATCGGCTATCTTTACTGTTACAAAGCAAAGGTCCGTTCCATTGGCTTTAATAATACCGGTATCAGCCATTAACTGAATCTTTGCAGCTGCGCCGGCGGTTTTTACTTCATCTGTTTTTGTCAGCACACCATTTTTGTATCCTTCAGCTTTTAAAGTGCCTGGTGCAAAAGCCAGGCGCCATGCCAAATGAATTTTATCAGTATTTGAAAAATTCCGGCTGCCAACCGGCTGCCCGTTCAGGTATAGTTTTACTTCGTCGCAATTGGTAAAAGCCAGGACGTCAATAGTATCACTGGTGGTCCAGTTCCAATGTGGCAGCAAATGAAGCACCGGTTGGGTAGTCCACTGGCTTTGGTACAGATAGTATGGGTCTTTTGGAAAACAACAAAGGTCAACTATGCCGAAATACGAACTAACTGCGGGATATTTATACGGCGTAGGCTCCCCGATATAATCAAAACCTGTCCACACAAAAAGTCCCGACATATAATCCCGCTTTTTTACGGCTACCCATGCTTCTTCTGCCGAATTACCCCAGGGCACCCAGCAGTTATCATAGGCCGAGCATTGTTTATCAGCGGATTTGTAAATCAATTTAGATGCAGGCCCGTGATACACTCCGCGCGAAGCCACAGCCGAAGTTGTTTCGGTGCCAATGTATAGCCGTTTGGGATATTTCTTTTTCTCACTGTCATATAAGCGCGTTTGGTAATTAACACCTACTACATCCAAAGCAGCAGCATAGCCATTCCTATCTGCGAACGGCAGCGAGCTCAAAGCCGAGGTGATTAAGCGCGTAGTATCATATTGCCTGACGATACCAGATAACTCACGCGCTATTTTGCCGCCGTTAGGAGTTATTTGCTCATTTATTTCATTGCCGATGCTCCATAGTATAACGGAAGGGTGACTGCGGTCGCGCAATACCATATCGCACAACTCGGTTTGATGCCACTTCTTAAAGTACCGGTGAAAATCGTATTTGGTCTTCTTAATATACCAACAGTCAAAGGCTTCATCCATCACCAAAAAGCCCATTTTATCGCACAGGTCAAGCAACTCAGGCGCCGGCGGGTTGTGACTAGTACGGATGGCATTGCAACCCATATTTTTGAGTATTTGCAGTTGCCTTTCCAAAGCGCGGTCATTGAGTGCGGCACCTAAACAGCCCAGGTCGTGGTGATTACACACACCGAGTATTTTCATAGACTTGCCGTTGAGCGAAAAGCCCTTGTCTGCATCAAAATGATAGTACCGGATGCCAATGTTGTTGGTATAGCTTTGCAACAAATGCTTGTCCTTATATATTTCAGTAACGGCCTTATACAGGTAAGGACGCTCTACATCCCAAAGATGAGGTGCGGCAACTTTCAATTGTTGAATTATCGTAGTTGCTGAATTGGCTTCCATCAACTTTGCCTGGCTTTGTTCGCTTACCAAAGCACCGGAAGCATCATAAATGCGAACCCTTACTTCAATATTGGCAGATTGAGCGGTTTCATTCAATACTGATGCGGAGGAATTGATCGTAGCTTCTTTATTAGTAACCACCGGTGTTGTAAAATAAGTTCCGTTCTGCTCAAAATGAATTTCGGGAGTTTTTATCAGCCAAACGTGCCGGTATATACCGCTGCCTGAATACCAACGAGAGTTAGGTTGTTTTGAATTGTCAACCCGCACAAGCAACGCATTATCGCCCTCGTGCAAAAATGGGGTAATGTCGTATTGAAAGCTTGCGTATCCATAAGGACGGGTGCCTGCTTCATGTCCGCTCACCCAAACGGTGCTGTTCATATAAACGCCGTCAAATTCTATAAAGAATTTGTTTCCAATTGCCGGCCGCTCCATTGTAATCACTTTGGAATACCATCCCATACCGCCCGGTAATGAACCTCCGCTGTTGGTGGCAGGATTCGTAGCACTAAAATCGCCCTCTATGCTCCA
>JAQBNQ010000297.1 GCA_028288545.1 Bacteroidota bacterium | reverse complement strand
GAACTACCTGTCCAAAGTTTAAGCCTTCGTATTGTTTGCTTACTTTGGTCCGAATTTAACGGAACACAAAAATGACCATCCTCGGAATTTCCGCTTTTTACCATGACTCGGCCGCAGCCATCATACAGGATGGTAAAATAATTGCCGCTGCACAGGAGGAGCGTTTTACCCGTAAAAAGCATGATGACTCTTTTCCGATCAATGCTGTTGAGTTCTGTTTGAAATATGCCGGTTGCGATATCAACGACCTGGATGCCATTGCCTTTTATGACAAACCCCTGCTTAAGTTCGAGCGACTGCTTGAAACTTATTATGGCTTTGCCCCTAAAGGGCTTTTTTCTTTTTTAAAAGCAATGCCTGTTTGGATACGGGAGAAAATGTTTTTGAAACGCATTATTAACGAGGAGTTGGCGAAGATTGAAGGATACGATAAAAGCAAGGTTAAATTCTTATTTCCCGAGCATCACCTTTCTCACGCGGCCAGTGCATTTTATTCCTCACCATTTAAAGAATCTGCTATTCTTACTATTGATGGGGTAGGAGAGTGGGCAACAGCCTCTATCGGAATAGGCCGGGGAAATTCAATTGAGATATTGAAGGAGTTGCGGTTTCCGCATTCTGTTGGTTTGTTGTATTCTGCGTTCACTTATTTTTTAGGCTTTAAGGTAAACTCGGGCGAGTATAAACTGATGGGTCTTGCGCCTTATGGCAATCCCGATTCGCCTAAAGTGAAAGAATATATAGCCACTATTAAAAGCAAGTTGGTTGAAATAAAAGATGATGGCTCCATTTGGTTGAACCAGGAGTATTTTAATTACGCCACCGGTTTGCGCATGGCCGACGATAAAAAGTGGGAGCAGCTTTTTGGCTTTAAAAAGAAAGAAGAAGAAGACGAACTACAACAACACCATTGCGATTTGGGTTATGCCATACAGGTTGTAACGGAGGAGATAGTAATTAAAATGGCTACTGAGGCAAAAAAACTGAGTGCTTCGGATAATTTATGCATGGCCGGCGGGGTAGCTTTAAACTGCGTAGCCAACGGAAAGTTGTTACAAACCAAACTGTTCAAAAATATTTTTGTTCAGCCCGCGGCGGGTGATGCGGGTGGCGCATTAGGGGCAGCACAGGCAGCATATTTTATTTATTTTGGTAAGGAGAGGATTGCTGGTGGGGACACCAACAATGGTTCCGCGGGAAGCCAGGACGAAATGCAGGGTGCCTACCTGGGTCCGGAGTTTTCGGATAAGGACATTGAACTGGATCTGAAAAAATATAAAGCCGTTATGCAAAAAATCGACAATCCGGAAATGCTTACCGCCAGGGTTGCTGATATAATTAATGATGGACATGTAGTTGGCTGGTTCCAGGGAAGGATGGAATTTGGGCCACGGGCTTTGGGCAACCGTAGCATATTAGGTGATGCGCGGAATCCTGAAATGCAGAAAAAGCTAAATCTTAAAATAAAGTACCGTGAGGGGTTCAGGCCGTTTGCTCCTTCGGTAAGAGCGGAAGACCGGCACGAGTATTTTGAGTTGGATTCCGATTCGCCGTATATGCTGATAGTGGCGCCGGTTAAGAAAGACAGGAGAAAACAAATGCCTGACAACTTTAATGAGCTGCCTTTAATGGAACGCCTTTACATGTTGCGCTCCGATCTGCCTGCTATTACACACGTTGATTTTTCGGCCCGTGTACAAACCATACAAAAGGAAACAAACCCACGATATTGGACCCTGTTAGATGCTTTTAAAAAGAAAACCGGGTATGGAGTAATGGTTAACACCAGTTTTAATGTGCGTGGCGAACCACCTGTTTGCACACCACATGATGCCTACAAATGTTTTATGCGGACAGAAATGGATTACCTGGTAATAGGTAATTATCTATTGGCAAAATCAGAACAGCCCGTATGGAAAGAAACAGGCGATTGGAAGAAGGAATTTACTCTTGATTGATTAACAGCTGAATGCATTGCCACAGATTCACAGATTAAAACCAAAAAAAATTTGCTTTTCTACATACGTTAAATTTGAATCGTAACAGGCATGTTTATACAAATGCATTTAATCTGTGAATCTGTGGCTAGTAATTTTTTTCTTGTAATTTTGATTTAAACGTTAAACGCATGGATTTTTTGAAAGACCTTTGGAAGTTTTTAATGGAGCGCAAAAAATGGTGGCTTTTGCCGGTAATTATTGTGTTGCTGCTAATTGGTGTATTGGTAGTAATTGGGGGTGGTTCGGCGGTGGCGCCTTTTGTTTATACACTCTTTTAAATGAAAAAGGAACCCCTTACCCGCGAAAAGGAACTGGAGGCCATACTTGGTATTTGTGTGGGACTGGTGGTGGCCTATTTTGCCACTAAACAATTACACCGTGGCCTGCTTACCATAAGCGCATTGGTGGGAATGGTTGGTTTGTTTTCAAACTACCTTACTTCTAAAATAGCCTGGGCCTGGATGAAGCTGGCTGAAATAATGGGAGCGGTAACTTCCAAAATTATTTTGAGCGCAGTATTTTTTCTTTTTCTTTTTCCTATTGCCTTGCTTCAAAAAGTATTCAGCAAAAAGGATAATCTTCATTTAAAGCGCACAGAAGGCAACTCCTACTATTTCGTCCGCAATCATAGATTTGAAGCTAAGGATTTAGAAGATCTTTGGTAAATACAGATAGAACGCCCGCCCGACTGAATGGCTTCAGTCATTCGGGCGGGCTGATAAAGATGATTTTTATGATTAAAATGATTAATGCAATGTATTTGGTTTTACATAAAAATCATCTTTGTAAGTGTTCTGTAAATAAAAAAAGGAAACCGGAATGAATTCCGATTTCCTTTTAACCTAGTGCTGATTATTTTAATTATTTAGGCAGGCTAACTGCGTCGGTAACGTTTATTACTCCGTTGCTTTGAAAAACATCGGCGATGGTTACATAGGCTTTTCCACCTTTAGCATCTGTCAGGGAAATTTTCTTTCCGTCCATCATTGCTGTTAGTTTCTGGCCGTTTACAGTAGTTAATTCTGCTTTGCCATTTCCTTTTTTGATAAGGTCGGCAAGGTCCTTTGAAGAAACTTTACCTACACTACGTGGTAAGTAAGGATACCCGAAAGTGTTGCTTTGTTTTCAGGCTTCAATAGGTTTTCTACGGTGCCTTTAGGCAATTTATCGAAGGCGGCATTGGTTGGCGCAAAAACTGTAAAAGGTCCTTTGCCTGAAAGTGTTTCAACCAAACCGGCGGCTTTGACGGCGGCTACCAGGGTGGTGTGGTCTTTCGAGTTCATCGCATTTTCAATAATGTTTTTAGTAGTGTACATCGCAGCTCCGCCCACCATTACTGTTTTTTCCTTTATTCCTCCTTGCGACATCAGGGTGTTTCCGGTTGTGAGCATTGCAAACAGCATGATCACCATCATTGCTTTAGTTTTCATTTTTTAGTTTTTGGTTAAATAAAATATTGCAATACCTACGGTGAAAAACTGCAAGTGGATTTCATGGCTCAAATATTTTTCCGGTTTTCATTGAAAATCATACATTAGTTTAGCGGCTGTCTACTATGTTCCACATTATCATCAGCAGTTTTGTTTTAAGCATTATACATGCTACCATACCCAACCATTGGTTGCCCTTGGTGGCCGTGGGTAAAGTAGAACACTGGAGTAAGCGAACAACTTTATGGGCCACGGCTATTAGCGGCTTTGCTCATGTTGCCAGCACCATCCTTATCGGCTTTTTTGTAGGGTGGGCAGGTTATAAACTTTCGTCTTCTTACCGGTGGATATATGTGGTAGTAGCGCCTGCAGTACTCGTTTTATTTGGGCTTGGGTATGTTATCAGAAATTTTTACGGACACGGGCACAGTCATAACTTTGATGAAAATGTGGTGCCCAATTCATCGTTTGGTAAAGTTGTGCTGACGTTGAGCATCGCCATGTTCTTTTCGCCATGCATTGAACTGGAGGCCTATTATATAACTGCCGGCACTTTGGGCTGGCCGGGCATTATTGGGGTGTCCATTGTGTATTTAGTAGTAACCGTTGCTGCGATGGTAAGCTTTGTGGCTTTAGCCATGGAAGGACTGAACCGCTTTAACTTTCAGTTCCTGGAAAAAAATGAAAAAGCAATTATTGGCACAGTTTTGATACTGGTTGGAATAACCACTTACTTATTAAACCTTTACCCGGATGTCATCTGATCATTCACACGAGCACCATCATCACCATCACTCGCACACGGTAGAATTGAGTTCGGTTAGCCGCGCCTTTATTGTTGGTATCGTGCTCAACTCCTTATTTGTAATTATTGAAGTGATTGCCGGTTTCGCCACTAACTCGTTATCGTTGTTAACCGATGCCGGGCATAATCTTGCCGATGTGGCGGGCCTTGGGCTCAGCCTGATAGCTTTCCGTTTGGCTAAAGTAAAAGCAGATAAGGAGTTTACATACGGCTATAGCAAAACTACGGTGCTCGTGGCTTTTGTAAATGCTGTTGTGCTGTTAATCGGCGTGGGAGGGGTGGGTTACGAGGCCGTGTTGCGTTTTATTACCCCGGAGTCAACACAAGGAATTCCGATGGCAATAGTGGCGGGAATTGGCATATTGGTTAACACAGTTTCGGCATTATTTTTTTTACGGGATAAGGATAAGGAGCTGAATATGAAAGGCGCCTATTTGCATCTGGCTATGGATGCCCTGGTTTCGGCGGGTGTGGTTATTGCAGGTATCATAATTTATTTTACGCACATCTACTGGATAGACAGTGCGGTGAGCATTATCATCATGCTGGTTATTTTAGTAAGTACCTGGAACTTGCTGAAGGACAGCTTCCGATTATCTGTAGATGCCGTACCCAGGGATATTGAAATAGAGAGAGTAAAGGATGAGGTGATGAAGATCGAGGGTATCCGCGATATACATCATATTCACGTTTGGGCTTTAAGTACTACCGTTAATGCATTAACGGCACATATTGTAATACCGGAAAACCTGGCCTCGGCAGATGAGCAGCATTTAAAGGAAAAAGTAAAACACGAATTACTGCACCACAATATTCAACACGTAACGCTGGAAACTGAAAGGGGAGATCTTAAATGCAGCGAGGAAGAGCATTGAGGAATGCGGAATGCGGAGTTCAGAATGCGGAATTGAATACAGGAATACCGTTCACGCGAAGGGCGCAAAGATTTTTCGCAAAGAACCGCAAAGTAAAGGCAAGGCAAACCAAATGGCCGTCATTTATGTCGGTATTCTGCCGCGTAGCGGCTAAAGCTTTGTAGAAATATTCACCACCAATTTATTATTGCCCAGTAGGGCGCAATCCTTTTGGCCAAGGAAGAGTAGCCCCGATAAATCGGGGCGATATTGATAGATGTTTTATGTTTCTACAAAGCTGGGGCACCTACGGCGCCACAAATTTTCTTATGGTTGCGGCCAACCGTTGGTTTTGATTAGGCAGCAAAGGGTAAAAGCCTTTCACGCAGAGAGCGCAAAGGTTTTCGCAAAGAACCGCAAAGAGTAAAGACGGGGCAAACCAAATTGTCGTCGCGTATGTCCGTGATTGGCATGGTCCAAATCAAGAAAAATATTGGCCCTGCCGCGTAGCGGCTAAAGCTTTGTAGA
>JAQBNQ010000275.1 GCA_028288545.1 Bacteroidota bacterium | reverse complement strand
TCACCCCTCATCTAAACGCTAAATCTTACGCAATATACCTTTCTACCCGGATTCTTCGGGTTTCTAAAGTAGCCAGTTTTATAACGCTAATATTCTAAATCGTAAACCCTAAATCTGTTGATAATCAATTAATTAAGAGCTGTAAATTCTGTAGTTGCACCTTAAAAAGTAGAAACCTAAAAATAGCGGGCGCATTTATGCCAGTTTGCTTTACCTCTACACTTCCTTTCCAAACAAATCTTAATTTCGCTTCGCAAACTTCTATGGCAGATAAAAAGATTAAAAACGAGCTGGACAACGACTACCGCCTGGTAGGTATTGCCACCTCGTTAAAAGAATACAAGCTTTGCCATCACCTTAACCAACTGCTGGGTTGCGATCTACGCAAGTTGGATGCCCTTGAATTTGAACCGAAAGACCGAAGTCGGAAAATCCAGTTCAGCGTTTTTAAAGCAGGTGATGAAAATGATAAGAATACATTTGTGGTGTTCACCAATAAAAATCTTGGCGAATTTCTGCTGCCCGAAGTAGGCAACTTCGACTACATTATCCAGGTTTTAGGAAAATTTGCCGACGAGGAATTACAACTAGTGGTTGAAAACATTAAACAGTTTCCCGAAGTAGTAATGAGCACGGAGATTCCGGTAAAAAAGATAAAAAGCAGGGAGCGTTTGGTGTACGAAGAAGAAAAACATTCGCCTAGATTGCTTCAGGCAAAAAAAACAAATAATGCATGAAAGTTTTCGTCAACAAAACAAAGATCATTGCCACTTTCGGCCCGGCCTGTAGTGATGTTTCAGTAATGGAGCAAATGGTAAGCGCCGGTGTGGATGTGTTCAGGTTTAACATGAGCCACGGCACCCATGCCGATCATTTGGACGGCTTTAAAAAAGTGCGCGAAATGAACAAGGCACACGATCTCAACATCGCCATTCTCGCCGATTTGCAGGGGCCAAAAATCAGAATTGGATTGGTGCGCGATAATATGGAGGTGCTTGAAAAAGGGCAATTTGTAGAGATCACTAACATAGAGTGTGTAAGCACTTTTAAAAAACTCTTCATCAATTATCAAAACCTGCCTAAGGAGGTCGAGCCCGGCGATTCGATTTTAATTGATGATGGTAAGATTCAATTGCAAGTGGTTGAAACCAATCGCAAGGACAGCATTAAAGCCAAAGTTATTATTGGCGGAAAGATAAGCAACAACAAAGGCGTTAACCTGCCCGATACTAAAACCACGGTTCCCGCGCTTACCGAAAAAGATCATAAGGATTTAAAATTTGCCATCAAAAACGGCGCTAACTGGATCGCTCTATCGTTTGTTCGTTCGCCCAAAGACGTGTTGGAGTTGAAAGAAATTATCGGCAAAAAAAATTCGTACATGAAGGTGATGGCTAAGATAGAAAAGCCGGAAGCCCTGATAGAATTAGACGAAATAATCCGCGTAGCCGATGGTATAATGATAGCCCGCGGCGACCTTGCCGTTGAAGTACCGCAGGAAAGAATGCCCCTGATTCAAAAGGATATTATACTTCGTTCTTTAAAATATGCCAAGCCGGTTGTTGTAGCTACCCAAATGATGGATAGCATGATTGAAAATGCTAATCCGACCCGCGCCGAAATTACAGATGTGGCAAATGCCGTAATTGATGGAGCCGATGCAGTTATGCTAAGCGGCGAAACCAGCATGGGCAAATACCCGGTTCGTGTTATCCAGATCATGGAGAAAATATTAACCAACATCGAACACGCAAATCTTATTTATAATAAAGAACAAAAAGCTACCAGCTCGGATACTTTTATTAGCGATGCTATTTGCTATAACGCCGCCCGAATGAGTTCCGATTTAGGCGCCAAAGCGATTATTGGTATGACCTTTAGCGGTTATACCGGTTTTATGCTCAGTAGCTTCAGGCCTAAGGCCGACATCTATATTTTTACTGAAAACGAAGACCTCCTGAACTCACTCAGTTTATGCTGGGGCGTTCGCGCTTTTCATTACGATAAATTTGTGGGTACCGATACTTCTGTGCGCGATGTGATAAGAATACTGAAGGGAAACGACCTCATCAAAAAAGGTGACCTGGTTGTAAATATTGGTAGTATGCCATTATCTAATCGTGGCCGCGCCAACATGGTTAAGGTTACTAAAGTCGAATAGTTCAATTATGATTCGGAGGGTATGTCGGTACTTTCCTCCGGCAGCATGTCAACCCGTATTTTATTCCGGTCAAATTCTTTCCCGCATTCGTTGCATTTGTAAACGATGAAATAGTAAAGCGGATAGCCGCCAAAACCAAAACAAATCAGGAGAGCCATTATCCCTGCTATGTCTTTCATGGAAGTAAAAGGTCTGGATAAACTATTTGACTGGCACTGAGGGCACCTTACTATTTCACCGGCTTCGTTGGTTACCCGGGTTTCAGCAATTTCGTCCAATACGTATTGGGCCTTTTTGTAGTGCGCCTTATTTATTCGTAAGCAATACCGCCAACTGCATTGGAATTAAGTGGCAACAGGCTTACGTAATATTCGAAATGGATATAAGCAGGAATTTCATAACTCTCCAGCTTTCCTCTTAAAATATGGGCCGCAATCCAATTGTCAAAGGTCATAACAGTTGTCATTTGGTCGGTAAACTCCATGAAGGGCATTTTGTAAAAATAATTATTTAATAATATTTATCGCGTCCAAAATCAGACCGGAAAGTTTGTTTTAGCCAATCAGATGCGCTCATCGCCTTCAGTCGTTTGCGTCAACCCGTAATTATTATATTTGACAAACAAAAAAAACTTCAAATGGCTATAAACGTTCCACTGTTAAAACAAATATGCGAAACACCCGGTCTGCCTGGTCACGAGCAAAAAGTAAGAGAACTGGTTACGCGCGAATTAAAAGGCGTGGTGGATGAAATAAGTGTCGACAATATGGGCAATCTTATCGCCCTTAAAAAAGGAAAGAGCAACGCTAAAAAAGTAATGGCCGCCGCTCACATGGACGAGATCGGTTTTATTGTTAGCCACATCGACGATAATGGATTTCTGCGCTTCCATCCGCTGGGTGGTTTTGATCCTAAAACTTTAACTGCGCAAAGAGTGGTGGTACATGGCAATAAAGATGTTATAGGGGTAATGGGCACCAAGCCAATACACCTGATGACAGCTGAAGAAAGAGGCAAGCCACTACAACTTACCGATTACTTTATTGACCTCGGTATGAAAAAGAAAGAGGTAGTGAAAATTGTTGAGGTCGGAAACGTGGTAAGCCGCGAACGGCAGCTGATAGAAATGGGCGACTGTGTTAACTCCAAATCAATTGATAACCGCGTGGCAGTTTTTATTTTGATAGAAGTTTTAAAAGAACTGAAGGGCAAAAAGATCCCTTATGATTTTTATGCAGTGTTTACCGTGCAGGAAGAAGTAGGTATTAGGGGTGCCCAGGTAGCGGCCCATCATGTTGACCCTACTTTCAGCTTCTGTATCGACACCACTATTGCCTTTGATACTCCAGGGGCAAAGCCGGAAGAGTGTGTTACAAAATTAGGTGAAGGCGTTGCCATAAAAATTATGGACTCATCCGCTATATGCGATTACCGCATGGTAAAATACATGAAGGAACAGGCAGATAAAAACAAAATTAAATGGCAGCATGAGTTACTACCTGCCGGTGGTACCGACACAGCGGGAATGCAGCGCATGGCGCAGTACGGAACCATTGCCGGCGCAGTTTCCATACCAACACGCCATATACACTCAGTTATTGAAATGGCGAACAAGGACGACATTAAAGGCAATATAGATCTGCTGAACCTTTGTGTAAGCAACCTCGATAAATACAAATGGGACTTTAAATAAGGCCGGAACTTTAATTACTGTCGGGTTGTTATTTATGGGATATTGCTATTTAGAAATTCACACTAATACCAAATACTATGTGGACCGAAGAAAACAACTCCCTCAAAAAAACCTTCACATTTAAAGATTTTTCAGAAGCGTTTGCCTTTATGACCCGCGTGGCCCTGGCAGCCGAAAAAATGGATCACCATCCTAATTGGACAAACGTTTACAATAAGGTGGACATAACACTAAACACGCACGACGCTGGCGATATTGTAACCGATAAGGATCGCAAACTTGCTGCAATTATTGATAAGATAGCCTAACTAATTATAGTGCGCTGACGTTGCAGAGGTCTTCTGTTTTTTTGCAAAGTAGAAGGTAAGATTTATTCCTATGTTACCGCTAAGACTTGCGCTGGCGTCAAAAGTACTTACGTGTTGAGGGTTGCGGGTAACGATATACCCCTGATGCGCATTTTGCGATCCTGAGTCATCAATTTCATCTTTAGAGAGGGTTTGGCCGGTTGTTCCGCCGGCGGTAACACCCAGGCTTCCTTGCACTCCCAAGGCAAGGTTTTTATAAAAGAAATACTGGCAACCTAAAATTATTCCAGCTCCGCCATGGATTGAAAGAGGAGAGTAGTTCGTCAGAATTTCGGTTTCGCCGAGATTTGTACCGGTAAGCGTTGTTTTGGTAACCAGTGGACCGTTATCGGTAAACAGAAGGGAGAGGTAGGGGCCTGTATAAATGTCCAGGTTATTGTTAGTCTTAAAATGGTAAACCATATACGGCGTTAATCCAAAACTAAAGTTGGTTTGCGAATTGTCTATTTCGCGGTTTAAAGACGTGTTGGAGCGGCCGAAATAGTACTGGGAAGTCGTATCTGTATTTGTATTTTTATGCGTGGTAAAAGAAAAAGAGAAAGTGGTTCCCACCTCCCAATTTTGTTTAATGATGCGGCCGAAAGTGAATTGCTGGTTAACCGCCCCATTAAAATAAACGCCATATCTAAGCGCAAAATCGCCATTGCTGAATTTGTTGTCCTGCCCGAAAGCAACTATGCTAAAAAGCATACTAAACATTATAAGTTTTGTTTTCATATTTGCGGAGTTTTAAAAAGTTTACGAAATTGAAACGCTTTGATTTTGCAATGCGTTGCCTGCAACGGAACTATAAACTAAAGGCGCAGCGTTTTATTTCATATTAAAAGTTAAATATTCTTTATGTACTCCAATCAGGAACAGTCAGAACTCAAAGACCTTACCCAAAAGCTGGTTAAAACGCCTGAAGAACTTTCAAACGAAAAAAGGGCGGAGGCTTTAAGGCGGGTGCTCAATTACCACGATTGGAGATACTATGTGTTGAGCGAACCTGTGCTACAGGATTTTGATTACGACAAGCTTTTTAAGGACCTTAGAAAATTAGAATCCGAAAACCCAACCCTGGTAACGCCGGATTCTCCTACGCAACGCGTTGCACGTGGATTGACAGACGATTTTCATTCAGTCAGCCACTTGGTATCCATGCTTTCGTTGGAGAACTCTTATAATTCCGAAGACATTGCCGACTTTGATAAAACAGTAAAGAAATTAACCAACGTAACCGATGTTGAATACTGCGTTGAACCCAAGTTTGATGGATCCAGCATTGCCCTGGTTTACGAAAACGACATACTCATTCGCGCCGCTACCCGTGGTGATGGAGCAGTGGGCGAGGATATAACTAATAATGCAAAAGCGCTGG
>JAQBNQ010000241.1 GCA_028288545.1 Bacteroidota bacterium | reverse complement strand
TTATTTTACCGCTAAACTGTTTCTGGTTACCATCTCGGGTGGTAATATCTATCACGGCGCTGGTACGGGTTCCGTATTGAGCAGGGAAACCACCCGTATAAACGTCCACATTCTTAATAATGTCGGTTTCATAAACCGAGAATAATCCGATAGAGTGAAAAGGATTGAATATCTGCATTCCATCCAGCAAAAAGGATGTTTGTATAGGCGTTCCCCCTCTAATAACTATCTGTCCTCCCTGGTCGCCTGTTGAAATTACCCCCGGTAATATTTGAAGGTATTGTGCAATGTCCGGCTCACCTCCAATAGATGGAATTCTGCGCATTTCCATAGGGGTGATAGAGGTTACCGAAACACGGGTTTCAGTCACCTTCTTTTGTTGCTCGGCGCTGATCTCAACTCCGCCTAATTCAACCGTTTTTGAGGATAGAAATATCTTTAGGTTTACGGTCTGGCTTTTCTTTATTTCCACCTCCTGATCCTGAGAGGTATAGCCTACATACGAGAAATTCAACTTGTAATTCCCCAGCGGAAGATTTGGAATACTAAAAAAGCCCTGCTCATCGGTAACCGCCCCTAAATCGGTTTTTTCAACCTTAATAGTGGCAAAAGGAATGGGCTCGCCATTGGCTTTATCGTAAATAAACCCCTTAACAGACCCTTTTTGGGCCGAAGCATATATAGAAAGGCAAAGAAACAGTACTGAGAAAATTTTCCGCATCGTTATAATTGAAGGGCCGCAATTTATATAAAAGGGTTTATTAAGACAAAGAAATGCAACTGCTTAACTTTAAGCACTACTGTTGATAATATTCCATTTAACAAAAACCCATGAGAAACGAAAAATTATACTTTTGAGCTATCGAAATTTTCGCTCATGAAGAAATTGTCTATTTTATTTACCGCATTTATACTCTCATCCGGCTGCCTTTTGGCCCAAAAAGTAAAGCTTTACGGAAAGGTTACGGATGATAAAGATACTGCCATGATTGGAGTAACCGTAGTGGTTAAGGCCAATACTGCCATAGGAACCATTACTGATAGTGTAGGTAATTATCTGTTGGAACTTGATCCCGGTACACACGCTATAGAATTCAGATACCTTGGTTATACCACCCGCGATTTTCCAGTCACTCTTTTTTCCGATAAAAAGATGGATATAAAGATGACCGAAGAGGGAAAGGAACTTGATATTGTAGTTGTAACCGGTACTAAATACGAGAAGAAACTGAGCGAGGAGGTTGTTTCCATGGAGGTGCTCAAATCCTCAGTTATTAATCAGAATAATGCCCGCATGGACGAGGCCATGAACAAGGTGCCTGGAGTTAACATGCTTGGTAAAAGCATTGCCATACGTGGTGGTAGCGGATTTAGCGATGCAACCGGTAACAGGGTCTTAGCACTTTTAGATGGTCTGCCGGTCATCAGCCCCGAATCGGGTGGCATTATATGGGACATGGTGCCTATTGAAGAACTGGAACAGGTAGAGGTTATAAAGGGTTCATCATCTGCATTATATGGCTCTTCAGCATTAAACGGAGTTATAAACCTGGTAACCGTTAATCCTAAGCCTGAAATGGTAAACAAATTCCTGATGTCGTACGGCTTTTACGACGAGCCGAAGAACAAGGACTGGGATTGGTGGTGGCACCGCATCATTGTAAAAAAGAATGGAAAGCAGGTTAACCGGGTACAACACCCTATGTTTGGCAATGGCCAGTTTATACATTAAAAACAGTATGGCGATTTTGGGGTTGTTTTTTCAGGCTCCTACGGTCAGGATCAGGGTTTCCGTCAAAACAATGATTTGAAGAAAGTAAGGCTTAGCACTAAGTTGCGCTACACACCGCACAAACATCCGAATCTGACAGTAGGGATTAATCTCAACTTTTTCCACGAAAGCCTGAAAGATTTCTTCGCTTCCATGGAAACCGGAAAGGGAATGTATATAGCAGGCTCCACTCCTCCCATCGCCCGCCAAAGAATGTTCAATATCGACCCGTACCTTACCTATTACGATAAACACGAAAACAGGCACAGTTTTAAAGTGCGCATCTTAAACTCGATGTATAATTCCACCTCGGGTGATAGTACAGTATCTACTCAATACTATTTCGACTACACTTTTTTGCACAATTTCAAATAGATAAATTTAATACTGACCGCCGGTGTTAATGGTTTTTACACTTTGGCAAGAGGTAAAACATTTGCCGATGTACAGACCAATATCGACAACGTTCAGTTCTACAACACTCGTGACATACAAAATTACGCAGCATTTATACAAGTGGAAAAGAAATTTTTTCACCGCCTCACCTTATCGGGCGGCTTAAGGCTTGAATATGCCAATTTAGTAGGCAACGTGGTTGAAAACACCCTGCCGCTTATAAATGTTATAAGTTCTGCCACGGGGCATAAAAATCCAATTAATTCGCCGGTTACTCCCGTAGGACGTATTGGATTTAACGTACAGGCTACAGAAGGCACCTTTATCCGCGGTTCGTTCGGCCAGGGATTCCGCTACCCTGCCTTATCTGAAAAATATGTATTTACAGTTAGAAGCGGGGCCCAGGTTTTCCCTAACCCCGATTTGTTACCCGAAAACGGTTGGAGCGCCGAGCTTGGAATTAAGCAAGGCCTGAAAATAAGCAAGTGGATGGCCTACTTTGATATAAGCGGTTTTGTAATGCGTTACCACAACATGATAGAGTTTGAAGCAGTAGACCAGAATACTTTACCCGATTCTATCAGGCAAGGTTTGCACGGCATTCCCTTCCGTGCGCAGAACATTGACAATGCCCGTATAATGGGTGTTGAATTTTCAACCATAGCCAATGGCAAAATATTTGGAGTGCCTTTAAACTTCCTGATAGGTTACACTTACCTGGACCCTGAAAACCTGGATTATAACAAGAGTAATCCCAGCGACCCTAATAATCCCAAAATTTTAAAGTATAGGATTCAACATAGCGCTAAAGCAGATATACAAACC
>JAQBNQ010000228.1 GCA_028288545.1 Bacteroidota bacterium | reverse complement strand
CGCTCTTCCGATCTCTTTTACCAGTTTTTCGAGCGCAATGTAATTGTGCTGTTGAAGAAACACTTTGCTGAGCGCGTGGTAAATTCTTGCTTCCAGGTTTTTGCCGTAGCCCGAGGTGGTTCTGCGGGAAATATCTTTCACCTTGGCTTGCAGATTTTTTAATAACGTTTTATCCGAAGAGCCGAAATTCTGCGATATTTTTAGCCGGTACGAGAGGGTAGCAAGAATGTTGTCCAGTGCTCTTAGGTCGGCAATGATAACCGCATTGTTTTCCCTTTTTTCGATGTACGAGGTAGGTTCAATTTCTATCAGGTCGGCGGAAAGACGAATAAAATTGGCGCAAACAATATCCAGCAACTCATAGTTTTCTATTGATGTAGCCAGGCGCTCTGCTTTGCGCAAATAAAACAAGCAGGTTTTAAACAGGTTGCGCGAATGATAGATGTGAAACAGTTTTATAAACTGCAGCAGCTCATAAAGTTCGTTTTTATGTGTGTGTAAAAGCGACAAGCTATCTCCTATATCTTCTATAAGACGGTTCTTAAGCCTGTAATAATTGTTCTTGTTTTCCGAATCGTACTCCAGCTTTTTAATGGCCTTCTCTTCGTCAAATTTTGGACCCGAGGAACGGATGTAGTTAAACAGCAAAAGATCCTTGCGATGCCCGGTGCCGGGGGAAGAACCATAAAAGAGTTTGAAATTGCGTATCTCTTCTTTACTTAGCTTGTCAATTATCTGGTTTAATACTTCCATTTTAGAGGCTTTTGGAAGTGTAAGATAGAAATCAAATTTTCTGCTTCAAAGATTTCGATTGTTTACTTTTAAGAAAATAGTTGTGTATAAAAAGAATAGGTCGCTTTTTTATTGATGCCGTGAGTTTTATTTATTCGCGGTTTTAACAAATGGAACAGAGTGTAGGAATTGAATTATAGACTTACCAGGACAAAGCGAGTTTTTTTGAATGCTCAAAAAATCTTTAACCGTGTAAGAATTTGGCCTGAATATTAAATGAAAAGTAAAAAATACGGACCCATGAAAACCCTCCGGTTGCTGTTTTTGTTGATGATAGCCCTCGTTTTTAAGGGACAAGCGCAGGATACTTTATTTGTTGTGCCCTTTGCCCTTGATACTTTTGTGGCTAGCCCTCCTCATTTGGGTGATACCATCAATTTGCGCCTTGACATATATAATTTCGGAACTCACATATTTAGCGGGCCATTGTCTTTAAACTATTCCATCAATGGCCAACTGTTTACCTCGCCAGATACTAACTCCGGTATTGGATATGCGACGGATACGGTAACAATTTTTCCATCGGGAAGCACTTTCAGGATATTGCATTTCAGTTTTACAGGGCCAAACTTTACGGTAGGACCAACCGTAGTTGTAATATGGCCACGGGCTCCGGGCGCGTTTGCGCTTGATTCGGCTTCCGTAACGTTTAATCTTACTACTCCTTCAGGCATAGCGGGAATAGATATGAAACAGGTTAAAGCGTTTATAGCCGATGATCAATTATTTATAAGCAGCGGAGAACAACTTAAAAATTTAAAAATGTATAATGCGCAGGGAGCGCTTATAAAGGAACAGGAGATTTCCTCTTCCGCCACAATACCGATGCAGCCTTTTGCCACCGGAATCTATCTTGTTGAAGTAACCCTGGCGGATAACAGTATCAAAATTTTTAAGGTGCTGAACCCCGGGCGCTGATTTTTGACCATTGTGTGACTGTAAACTATTGCGGCCAAACCAAATATTCTTTTAGTTTTATAAAAACATGCACACTATGAAAACCCTCCGGCTATTGGTTGTAACGGCAGTTCTTTTTGTTTCCGGCAATATTAAAGCCGGTGGTTCGCTGTCTGTATCTGCTACGGTGCTTGATAGCTTGCCTTCCCATACATTTCACCTTGGCGACACTGCTGATTTGTTAATCACCGTTTTTAATACCGGCAACACTATTTTTGAAGACTCATTAATTATAGAGTATTCGATTAACGGAGTATTGTACTCTCTTCCTAACGATACATCAGGTATTACTTATACGCTGGATACGCTGTCTATTTACCCTCAGAACAGTATTAGCAAATTGCTGCATTTTACCTTTACGGGGCCATCATTTTATGTAGGCCCTACTGTGGTAGTTATCTGGCCAAGGTCGCCATCGGCAATAACAGTTGATTCATCTTCTACCACGCTTATCATTTTGCCCGCTTCCGGAATACAAAATATTGATAAGGGTAATTTAAAAATGTACCTGTCAAATGGTCAATTGTGGGTGCAAAGCGATGATCCGCTAAAGAGCATTAAAATATATGACACCCGCGGGCGCGCCATCGTTCAGCAGGAAATCTCCAATCCGGCTACCATACCGATGTATCCATACGCGGCAGGCGTGTATTTTGCTGAGGTAACGCTGGCTGATAACAGCCGAAAGGTGGTTAAAATATACAACGTTCCGCTGATAAGATGATAAGTGCATAACAAAACTTTGGTTGGCATTGAAAACATTTTAGTTTTAAGCAACCAAAAACTTAAAATATGCACTTAAATATTCTACTATCTGTTGCCATTGCGGCGCTTGTACCACTTTTAATTGGTTTTGTATGGTATAACCCAATGGTTTTCGGCAAGGCCTGGATGAACTCGGTTGGCATGACCCAGGATTCTATGAAGGGAGGAAACATGGTCCTGGTTTTTATATTAACCTATATTTTTAGTTTTTTTCTAGCTTTTGCACTTAACTCAATTGTTATTCACCAGTTCGGTCTGTTATCATTGTTACAGGCACAAGCGGGGCACACACCAGATCCGGCGATGCACAATGACCTGCTTGCAATGCTAAGTAAATACCAGGGTAATTTCCGTTCGTATAAGCACGGTGCCCTTCATGGCACCATTGCCGGAATTACCATTGCCTTACCTATTATAGGGGTTAATGCTTTATTTGAGCGCCGTGGATTTAAATACATTGCAATTAACGTTGGCTTCTGGACAGTTTGCCTGGCCATTATGGGAGCATTTTTATGCCATTTTGTTGATACTTCTTTCATGCTTAAGTAATCCGCCGATCAATAAAAATGCCGGCAACTTCTTAAAGTGGTTGCCGGCATTTTTGCATTTACGGGTATTGGCCTTAGCCGATAGTATCATCCAGTTTTAAAATTTTAATAGCGTTCATGGCTGCATTTTGCTCGGCTATTTTTTTGCTGTAGCCCTCGCCGGTGGCTATAAATTTTCCATTTATCTCCAGGTTAATTGTAAAATAAGCGC
>JAQBNQ010000225.1 GCA_028288545.1 Bacteroidota bacterium | reverse complement strand
GTCTGACCACTATTTGGCGGGCAGGCAGTCGTCTGACCACTATTTCCCGGGCATCAACTTCCAATAGTGGTCGGACGACCGCTCCCTTCCTGCCCGACTGAATGACCGAAACCATTCAGTCAGCCAGCACCATAGTCGTCTGACCACTTTTGCGGGGCGTTTGCAGTCGTCTGACCACTATATTTCAACGAAGATTTTTATATTCATATCATGAACTTCTCACAAGGAGAAATCTACCACGTTTTCAACCGCGGCAATCAAAGGCAGGAAATATTTTTCACCACTGCTAACTATCTTTTCTTTCTGCATAAAATGCGTAAGGAGGTGCTTCCTAAGGCCGAAATCCTGGCATATTGCCTGATGCCAAATCATTTTCATTTTTTGATATTCGCAAAACCTGAAGCCGATGGCATAAGTTCCTTAAACAGAAAGATCGGCACCCTGCAAAGCTCTTATACCAGGGCTATACAAAAGCAGGAGAAATTTACCGGCTCCTTGTTTCAGCAAAAAGCCAAAGCTGTACCGGTAAAAACAAACCAACAGATGCACAACTGCTTTCATTACATTCATCAAAATCCAATAAAAGCAAATCTGGTTGCCAAAATGGAGGATTGGGAATTTTCGTCTTTCAGAGAATATTGGAAACCGGATAAAAACAACTTATGCAATCAGTCATTGCTACATTCCCTTCTAAACATCAACCAAAATAGTTTTTACGATTTAAGCTACGCCGCCCTCCCTAAGTGGTCCGATGAATAAGGGGCCGACGGGTAGCAGTCGTCTGACCACTATTAGACTCTGTAAATATTTCCTGCAATTAACTCTATCAGCCTTTTAGGTAAAAAATTATTGGCGTAAGCAGTTAACTTGTTCGAAAAGCCCGGTATAAATTCTGTTTTCTTATTAAACATGGCGGCCACACCAGCGGCGGCCACTTCTTCGGCACTCATGGCAACCTTGTTCGATAGATCCACCAATTTTTTCGAGTTCATTCCGGCTACTTCCATAAAAAAAGTATTTGTTGAACCGGGACTTAAACAACTTACCGAAACACCGGTACCCCGTAACTCACTGGCTAAGCCACGCGAAAAGGAGACAACAAATGCCTTGGAGGCAGCATATACCGACATAAAAGGAATTGCCTGGTAAGCAGTGGTGGAAGCAACGTTTAAAATGTAGGCTTCGTTTTGCTCCTTTAAAAAAGGGAGTAGGCAATAGGTTAATGAAACCAGCGATTCGTTATTTAGCCGAATCATATTGACCTGTTTTGCCAGTTCAATTTTTTCAAACTTGCCCCACAAACCATAGCCGGCATTGTTTACCAATACATTAAGCGCAATGTTTTTTTGTTTCACAAACCCTGCTACCTGCATTGCCGCATCGGGTTGGCTCAAATCAATTGCCAGGTATTGTACTTCAACCTTATAGCTCAGTTGCATTTCATTGGCAAGTTCCTGCAATAGTTGTTCCGAACGGGCTACCAGTATAAGGTTGTATTTTCGTTTGGCAAGTTCAATGGCTATTGCCTTTCCAATTCCCTTGCTTGCTCCCGTAATTAATGCATATGCCATGGCATGATATTAGTAATTATTTGCTTAGCCAATCAGTTTCTGAAATTTCAGGTAAAATGGAGTTTTGCTATTGGCGTCTTTAGGTTGATAGCGATCCACTAAAAACGGAACATATATTACGCGCCTTCTGCTCCGCGCACCAAAATGCGGCGATTGTCCCACCCGGTGCCACATTCGCCCGTCATGTATTACAAGGTCTCCTTTTTTAGCCCGCACAAGTATTTCGTCCTTATCATCATTGTTACTCAAAAAGTAAGCCTTGCGGAACAACATGCTGAAAATATTTTGTTTGTGGGTTCCCGGTAATATCCGTAATCCTCCGTTTTCTTCAGATGAATCATCCAGGTAAATTCCGGCATTAAGCATGGGGTGGATCTTTTTTCCATAAAAGATATCGCGGGCGCTATCGGTGTGCCAACCCAGTTGCTTGTAGTTACTGTTGGGCACATTTACATAGTGGTTCACCACTACTCCATCCTTTTCAAGTTCGCCAATGCGGGCACCGGGCAGCAGCCCCTTTATTACCTGCAGTCTTTCGTCCCCCAACAGGTTTTTTATTTCCGGGCTAAACAAATTTGTAAAGGAAAAGCGCTGCACTATTTTTTTTCCATCCTCGTCAAACCCGAATTTAATAGGTACGCCATTTACCTGGTTTATATTATTGCTTACCCAATTTGCCTGCACCGCTTCGGTGGAATGGATTAATTCACTTACGGCTTGTTCGTCAATAAATTTTTCAAAATGGATAAATCCAAACTCATCAAAAAATCTTTTTTGTTCTTCGGTTATTTCGCCACCAAGCGTAAATTTTTTATAAAATTTTACAGTCATTTTTTCCAGAGTTTACAGGTTAATAATTATTGTACAGGCTTCAATAAAACGGACGGTAGTAGTACACTAACAGCAACAACAACATCGGATATACCTGTAAACGGTTTTGCCTTTAATTGGAGAAAATAGACTAAAATTTGAGCGCGTGTTTTTCATTGTTGCTTAACGAAAATATAAAAAGCTACTTAATCTACCAACTTAGTAGATAATATTTATTTTTGGCCTGCCCTTTGCAGCGATAAGGGGATATAAATGAAAAAGGTAGCAATCATTGGTGGAGGCTTTTCAGGTACTATGACGGCCGTGCATTTAATACTAAATGCCACGGATGCCTTGGAAATAACCCTTGTTAATGACGGACCAACGCTTTGCAAGGGGGTGGCCTACAATCCCTATTCAAACGAACACCTGCTCAATGTTCCAGCAGCAAAAATGAGCGCCTTTGCAGATAAACCCCGGCATTTTGTAGATTGGGCGTTAGGCCAGCCAGCATATAAAAATCAGAGTGAAGAAAAGCTGGCCGATTCTTTTCTTCCCCGCAGGTTATACGGACAATATCTCTCAGATATCTGGAGGCAGGCATTAGAAACTTTGGCTAATAACGTAACTGTTAAGGTGCTCAATGATACCGTAACTGAATTGAATGTAGCCGGAAACTTAGTTTCAATACTGTTAGAAAGCGGTAAGCGATTGCAGCCCGATATTTGTGTTATAGCCACCGGTAATCATACTCCCCGAAATCCCGAAATAACCAACATGGGTTTTTATAATAGCAGAAATTACTTTCGCAGCCCATGGGATATTAAGTCAGTGGCAGGGCTCGATTCCACGCTACCTGTGCTTATTGTTGGCAACGGACTTACTATGATTGACACGCTGCTTGGGTTGCTTGAACAGGGTTTTACCAATAAGATTTATACTGTTTCGCCAAGCGGGTTTAGCCTTCAGCCGCATAAAGATGTGGCCCCGTACCAAAACTTTGCAGAGGAGCTTAACCCGGGATCTCAGTTACACGAAATTTTAGCCCTGTTTAAGAAGCATCTAAAGGCCGGAAAGAACGCCGGTATTTCATCAGCAGCCCTGGTTGATTCATTAAGACCGCACACGCAAACGATATGGCAAAACAGGTCAGCCGGAGAGAAGCGTATATTTTTAAAAAGATTACAACCTCTTTGGAATGCAACAAGGCATAGAATACCGGCGCATATATATGAGAAAGTAAAACAACTGAAAGCAACTGATCAGCTTCATACATATTCGGGTAAGTTGGTTGATATTGTGGAAGAGAGTGAAAGAGTGAACGTAACTATTTACGATAAAGGGACAAAGAGTAACTGGAAATTGACTGTAGCACGGGTAATAAACTGCACCGGCCCCGAATCCGATATTTTACGGCTTGATAATAGCTTTCTTACAAAATGCATTTTGGATGGAACCATCGCGCAGGATGAATTTAAGCTAGGCATAAACGCTAACACTGCATCCTTCCAGGTGCTTAACAACCAGGGCGACCCTCATCCTCATCTTTTTACCCTTGGGGTAAATTTAAAAGGAGTGCTTTGGGAAAGCACTGCCGTAAATGAGCTAAGGGAACAAGCTAAAGGCCTCGCTGAAAAAATTATCGGCTTAGCTGGTCAACAATCTTTAGGGGCTACTTAGCTATAAGTTTAGTTTCCTATTGCAGCGGTATACTTGCTGCGTTCTTCGGGCGTAGCTGCTGTAATAGCCAGTGCAAAGTTTTTAAGGCCCGCATTTTTAATTTTCGCAACATTCTCGGCTTGGGCCTTTGTATCTTTAGTGGTACCAGCCAAGGCAATATTTTTCAAATCCATATTTTGAATGGTCTGTATCATCTGCGTTCCTTGCGCCGAATCATTTCCGCTCATCGCAAAAGCAACACTTTTAATATCCTTGTCCTTAATTTTTTGGATTGCCTCTACTAAACCACCGTCAGTTTTAACGGTAACCGCAATGGCCCAGTATTTTAGATCCATGTTTTGTATCGAATCGATGGCCTGTTGCAATTCGGGTTTGGCTGTTGCATTAATCGCCAGCGCAACATTTTTCAAATCTGATGAACTGTAATTTACAGAAACTGCGGGTTCGGCTATTATAACCGATTCTTCTTTCGGAGTCTTTTCGTTATTGCAGGCTGTTAATGCAAAGGCGGTAAGAAAAACAAAAAAGGTTAGTAGCTTATTCATATTCATTCAATTTAGGAGGTTATTGCAAAGAGTTTAAAGCTAACAATTTTCGAACATGTTTTACGCAATTTTATGTCTGCAAAATTCGTTTAGATAGGAACTTAACCAACAGGTGCAAATATACTTTCGCATAATTTTTTTTATCGCCGGGATGATGCTGATATCCGGCTGCGGACAAAGTAATTCCAGTAAACTCAAAACCATTGTCCTGCCTTATCCTCTCCTGCAAATTTCAGATTCCAGGACCGACCCTTTTCGTTTAACCGGTTTAATTGATTCCCTGGATACAATAGTAAAGGAGCCTTCGTCTTTTTGGGCAGATATAGCAAACGATAGTGCCTTTAGCAAATATCATCGTGCAGTATGTGCGCAGGCATTGCTTAGGAGACACGTCCACAAAAACATGGATTTAAAAACAATGGCTGTGGTTATTGGCAAAGTTAATTGGCTACGGGATAAGGACATATCGTCAAGGATGACTTTCAACGCTGGTATCTGGTCAATTGGAGAAGCGCTGATGAGAAATGATAATAGCAGTGTATTTGTATTTCACATTTTTCCAGAACTAGCAGACACGCTCGCTTTCAAAAACATGCCGGATCGACGCATCAAATTTTACCTCGTCACCACCGGGCAAATTTCATCCGAAGATTTTGCAAAATTTCTCCTGCATCAATATTCTGATTCCCTGATTAACAAGGCAAAAATATTGGCAATGCATTAACTTCAAAATTTCTTCGAGGCTTCCCGTATTCCTTTGTGGCTAAAGGCATTTTCTTCAGCTCATTTAAAGATTTTTATTTTTACCTGGCATGAATAAAAATCGTCTCGAAGCTTTCAGCGATGGACTTATGGCCATCATCGTTACCATCATGGTGCTTGAAATGAAAATGCCCCATGGTGCTACCTTAAAAGATCTTGCCACTGTGGCCCCGGTATTTTTCAGTTACGTTCAAAGCTTCTGGTTTATAGGTGTTTACTGGAACAACCATCATCACCTATTACACACAGTTAAAAAGGTGAACGGAAAAATCATGGTAACAAATATGCTGTTGCTTTTTATTCTTTCTCTTGTACCCTTTACCACGGGTTGGGTGGGTGAAACAAATTTTGCCCCGGTGCCAGTGGCGGTTTATGCCGTTGAGCTTGTTGCCTGCGCCTTTGCCTGGACCCTTCTACAAATAACTATTGAAAAGAACAACGACTGGTCCCCGGCCATAAAAAAGGCGATGGCCCGTCAGGGTGTAAAAGGATGGGTATCGGTTATTCTTTATACTGCTGGCATACCCCTTGCTTTTTTCAACCCCTTTATATCTGAAGCGCTTTTTGTAATAACCGCTATTATGTGGTTAGTACCCGATAAAAACATTGAAAAGGCATTTGCCGATTGATGTGCCATCTTAGCCAAATTGCTAAATCCTAAAAAGTAAGTTGGGCAGGGAAAATATTTTCTGCGATGTGTATTAGCTTGATTGCGGTTTAGTTAACACCGCCTTTCAAGGTTATTTTTAGCCGAAGGAACAAGTTAAGGTCTTAGTTTGCAGAGTAGGGCTGGAACATCAGTTGTACAATTCAACAACGTTTTCCACAGCCATGTTAGAATTACACTTAGGTCTGTCTCCTGCAACAACATTATTTTTATGCCGTATACTAATTTCCCACGGTGTAGGAAAACGGGTGTAAAAAATCCCCCAAATGAGCAAGCAAATAGTAGAGTTGTTAGAAATGAGTAAAACCCATCGCGAATTAAAAAATCCGGCGGGGCTGATATATGCAGATGAAGCCTATGAACTAAGCGAGGAAACTCAAAATCTGCCTTTAAAAATAAATGCGCTTCGCGAAAAACTTAATTATGCATATAGTGTAAATGCCAATTTTGTGGCGGCCGAAAAAATTGCCCTTGAAATTCTGGCGCTTAGCGACGCAGACAAAGATCTGTCGCTGTCAGTTACGTTTAATATTTTAGGTGTATGCAATGATGTAAGAGGCAATTACCTTGAAAGTAGGAATTATTATTTAAAGACTATCGTTTTGCTGAGCAATAACGATTCCTTAAGCTTTGATAATAAAGTTGTGTTGGGTAACGCATATTGTAACCTTGCAAAACTTTACTCGCACCTTGACGAGAATGAAGAGTTATGGGTGTACCTGGAAAAAGCCAGAGGGGTTTTTGAATCGGCGCAGTTTGCCGATGGCCTTGCGCGAATATGGAATATCCGCGCATCGCATTTGCCGGATAATGCGCCGATGGAAGAACGATTGGCACTTTTTGAAAAGGCTTATAGCTATTTTGAAAAAGGAAAAGATAAACATGGGCAGGGCGCCTGCCTTGCTAATATTGGTTTAAGTCACTGCAGGCTTGGTCGTTTTGACACGGGTTTGGCCTACCTCGCCGACTCGGTAGAACTATTGAAGAAATTAAGCAATAAGGCGGTTTTGGCCTTTACTTATTTTCAGTTGGGTGAGGCGAACAGGTTTAAGAAAGATCACTTAAAAGCGATTGATTATTTAAAACTGGCTGAAGAGACGCTGTTGGGTATCAACGCCAAAGTCTATTTAAACGTGATTTACCAGGAGTGGGCTACCAACCTTGCTGCCATTGGTAATTTTGAAGAGGCTTATGAAAAGAGTCTGAAGTTTAACGAACAGGTTAACGAACGGGTGGTGTTTGACAGGCAGAGTGCGGTAGCGGAAGCACATTTAAAATTTGAGCTGGAGAAAAAAGAAAAAGAATCGGAGTTGCTGCGCAAGAAAAATGAAGAAATAGAATTGTACAACGAAAAGCTAAAGCACTCCAGCGCCGAGTTAAACCAGTTTGCCTATGTTGCTTCTCATGATTTGAAAGAGCCTTTGCGCATGGTCAGCAATTACATGCAACTGCTTGAGAAGAGCATGAACAAGCAACTAACCGAAGATCAGACAACCTATATCCGCTACGCGAACGAAGGTGCCAAGCGGATGTATAAATTAATTGATTCCTTGCTCGTTTTCTCCCGCTCAACAATTGATACTGAAAAGAAACTGGTAGACCTGAACGATGTGGTAGACCAGGTGCGCCGCATTGTTTTATCAAGCGTTAAACGCCATGTGCAAGTTGATTCTGATCAATTGCCGACGATATTGGGCGACCATAGTCAAATGGTACAGCTATTTCAAAACCTGATAGCAAATGCGGTTAAGTATAATGATAAAGAGGAAGTCTTTATTCATATTTCATATACGCCGCAACAAGGTATTCATCGCTTTTCTGTAGAAGATAACGGCATTGGAATTCCTCATCGATACCGCGAAACTGTTTTTGAAATTTTTAAGCGCCTGCACGATCGCGAAAGTTATTCCGGTACCGGTATCGGGCTTTCTATCTGCCGGAAAATAATTCACTCCTTTAACGGAAGGATTTGGATTGAAGACGGAGTAATGGGAGGTTCGGCGTTTGTATTTACAATTCCCAAGCAAAGTTTATCTGCTTAATTAACGAATGCTTTTCCAGGCTTCAGCAAATTTAATGTTGCTTGTATGGGCTTTGGTCCATACCAAATAGTTAAACAAGTTAAGGCTACCTGCGGCAACTTTATTCTTTGATAGAGTAAGTAGTTTTGCTTCAAGCGCTTTCCATTGTTTTAATTCAATATTCTGTTTTGTCAAAGTTGAATTTGCAAATGAAAGAATCACCCGTTGTATTTCAACCGATGCGTCTTTCCTTAAAAGTATTCGTCGAAGTGATTTTATAAGGCTATC
>JAQBNQ010000219.1 GCA_028288545.1 Bacteroidota bacterium | reverse complement strand
GTATTTTCCCACCCTTGTTGGTGTTCCCTCATCTTCGCCATTCCAGCGCCGCCGTTGTTGGGTGTTTAAGCTCACCATTAAAAATAATCAAAGCGAGCGTCACCAACAACTGGATTTGGTGTAACTGTCCGGTATAGGAAGATCGCGATAATTGGAAGTGCTCTTAAATATACCAAATTCTCTCTGTGGGCGGTGCAGGGCTTTTCTAACACGAAATAGCCGGGCGGGAAGACCCGGCGGGGATGGAAAGTTTCCTTCCGGGTAAAATGCAGCATACAGGGGCGGTATTTCTACTTTTTTGCATAATGTTTTTGCGCAATATGTATGATGTGCAATAAATTGGTTATCAATGATTTGTGAAGAAGCAAAAAATGGTGTTTCTATTTGTATCTATTAATAGAAATAGCCGGCCCGGCCCCTAAATCCCCGAGGGGGACTTTAAAGGCAAACAGCCACAATACCGGTTGAAACGATACGATATGTACCATTCTTCCTTCGACTCTGTCTTTTGGGTTAGCGATAGGAATGGAAGGCCTCCCGATGAAAAATCGGGATAAACTCCGAGGCTTTGCGAGCGAGGACTTGGAGTGGATAGCGCGGCCTCAGCTTTGAGCGGAAAACCCCTTTTTGAATGGCTTTAAAAGTAACTCCGCCCTCTGAATTCCATATTTTACTACTAATCATTTTGAAAATTCCTTTTTAGCCCTATTTTCGCACCGCGTTTTAAAAGTATGGGTAAGTGGCATTAATAGTGCCCTACAGCCCAATAACCTAATAAATTAATAAAGAATAATGGCTAACGTAGGAAAGATCAAACAAATCATCGGGCCGGTGGTAGACATCAGTTTCGATGTGGCGGGCTCAAGTTTACCCCAAATTTTGAGTGCTGTTGAGGTAACAAGAGATAACGGACAGAAGGTAATACTTGAAGTGCAGCAGCACTTAGGTGAAGATGCGGTACGTACCGTAGCGATGGATAGTACTGATGGTTTGAGAAGAGGAATGGACGCTATTGACCTTGGCGCCCCTATTACCATGCCAGTAGGTGAATCTATTAAAGGAAGACTATTTAACGTTATCGGCGAGGCTATTGACGGTATCAATGTACCTGTTAGCAAGGAAGGTGGATACCCTATACACAGAATGCCCCCTGCTTACGAGGATCTGGCAACTGAATCAGAAGTACTATATACAGGTATCAAGGTAATTGACCTTTTGGAGCCATACAGTAAAGGTGGTAAGATCGGTTTGTTTGGTGGTGCGGGCGTGGGCAAAACGGTATTGATCATGGAATTGATCAATAACATTGCAAAGGCTTATGCAGGTCTTTCGGTGTTTGCAGGTGTGGGTGAAAGAACCCGTGAAGGAAATGACCTTTTGCGCGAAATGATCGAGTCGAACGTTGTTAAATACGGCGATGAATTTAAGCACAGCATGGAAAAAGGCGGATGGGACCTTTCTAAAGTTGACCCTACGGCCCTTGCTCAATCACAGGCAACGCTTGTGTTTGGACAAATGAACGAGCCACCAGGCGCCCGTGCCCGTGTTGCCCTTTCAGGTTTGACCATTGCCGAGTATTTCCGCGATGGAGACAAGAATGATGCAAAAGGTGGAAGGGACATTCTCTTCTTTATCGATAATATCTTCCGTTTCACACAAGCGGGTTCTGAAGTATCGGCGCTATTGGGCCGGATGCCATCAGCCGTGGGTTACCAACCTACACTGGCAACGGAAATGGGTATGATGCAGGAACGTATCACTTCAACCAAAAGAGGTTCTATCACATCCGTACAGGCGGTGTATGTACCTGCGGATGACTTGACTGACCCTGCACCGGCAACAACATTTGCCCACCTGGATGCAACAACCGTATTGAGCCGTAAGATCGCCGAGTTGGGTATCTATCCTGCGGTGGATCCTTTGGATTCAACTTCAAGAATTCTTTCGGCCGCTGTGTTGGGTGATGTACATTATGGTTGCGCCATGAGAGTAAAAGAAACATTACAACGTTATAAGGAATTGCAGGATATCATCGCCATTCTTGGAATGGACGAGTTGAGTGAAGATGATAAGCTGGTGGTTCACCGTGCACGTCGTGTACAACGTTTCTTGTCACAGCCTTTTCACGTGGCAGAACAGTTTACAGGTTTGAAAGGTGTGTTGGTGCCTATTGAAGAAACGATCAGGGGCTTTAACATGATCATGAATGGTGAAGTAGATAAATTCCCGGAGGCAGCGTTTAACCTGGTAGGTAGCATTGATGATGCCATTGCTAAGGGAGAGAAATTAATTGCGGAAGCTTCTAAATAGATAAATAGTATTTAGTATTGAGTAGTTAGATAACAGCCGGTTTGCCTTTATCTGAATACTAAATACTAACTACTTAATACTTAAGAATGACACTAGATATTTTAACACCTGAAAAAAGACTTTACAGCGGAGAGGCCACTTTGGTGCAGCTTCCCGGTGTTGAAGGTTCTTTTGAGATATTGAATCACCACGCTCCTATCATTTCAGCGTTAAAGGAAGGCATTGTCAGATTTAAAACTGCAGAAGGCGAAAAGCGCATTAAAATAACATCGGGTTTTGTAGAGTGCCTTAACAACAAGGTGATCGTCTGCGCCGAAGGCGGAGTACCGGCTTAAATAATTAAAAAATACCATTAAAAATTCTGGCAGCAATGCCGGGATTTTTTGTTTTAGGCAGTAGGGGCAAGTTTCACCCTTGCTCTTGTTAAATGCGCCAGAGCATTTTATCCTCAATATCCTGCCATTCGGTAACCCAATACCGGGTTGGGGTAAACAGACATATTTCCTTAATTGTTATGGGTCAACTTTGTTACAAATTAATTACGTGTACTACGCGGGCCAACTTGCCATTATACTGCTTATTGCCTTTGGTACCCTGTTTTGGAAAATTACCAGCGCAGGAGCAAAGCAAAAAGAGCCAACAGAGGACATCGAAAAATTTGAACGCTTATAACACAGGACCAGGAATCACAAATAACGCCGTTAATCCCCTTAACGCGCTAGCAGAGGTCTCCCTTCGGGGGTTGGGAGCCTCTGCGTTTTTTTGAGCTTTTCCCCAGGTCGAATGGTTTAGAAAATGCTGCTCAATAATTTATAGGAGCGGCTGCCATCTGCAAAAACAGCTTCTCCTTTTACCAGCCACGATGTTCCGAAGGCCCACAAAGAAATTGTTTCAAAAGTAAATGTGGGACGTAAAAATGCAGGTAGCCAATGGCTGAGGTTAATCACATTAAACGCATCTAAGCCCAATAGGGCAATGCATAAAAACATAACGACGCCGCAGCCGCGGTAAATTTTGTTCCGCAGTTTTTTCTCGTCTGTTGCTGCACCACCGCTACGGGTAAATAAAAAGCACGAAATGCACGAGAGTGTAAAAAAGAAAAGTGTGGCCGAGCCGTAGTGTACATAGCTTATAGTTTGAGACGAACTTGGTAAACAGCTATTGCAAATATCCCTGTCTGCGTCATTCATTAATGTTGGAAACAATGCAATACAGAAGGACAACAAGCCCGCAAGGTTAGTGGCATAATCGTCTATTTTTTCGGGCCCTTTGTACGTTATAAAAAACAGGCCCATACAAAAAAGCACTCCACAGAAAACCGGTATAAACCGCGTATAATAATAAGCGCTGATAGAATCCTGTATGTGATCGCAGCCATGTATATAAGATCCTGCAAACAATACTACAGGGAACAGAATACCCATCCACCCAAGTACTTTTCTTAAAAGGTTGTAGTGTATCAGTGCTGGTTGATCGGGTGCTTCTTTTTTGTAGTTCATAAAAAGTATTGAGGTGGAATTTTATGATGTTATATATAAATCTAAATACTTTTTAAATTCTATAGTCGATAAGTTTTCCACCACCGAATCGGTGAGGGATAGCCGAAAAAATAAAAAAGGTACAAATTGGCAATAAAAAATCCCACCCGTTTTCACGAATGGGATTTTCAAAATATTTCATTTTGTCTTAAGCAGGTGTATCGCCCGCTGGTGGTGATTCAGCTTTCTTTTTGCCGGCTTTATGTACTATCCGCAATTCGTCAGCACCTTTTTCCAGGTCGATCATAAAGGTATCGCCTGCTTTTGCACTGGCACGGAGTATTTCTTCCGCCAACGGATCTTCAACGTATTTTTGAATAGCTCTGTGCAAAGGTCTTGCTCCAAACTGAGGGTCGTAACCTTTATCCGAAAGGAATTCACGTGCCTCATCGGTCAGTTTTATTTCAAAGCCAAGTTCTTTGATACGTTTTGTAACGTCCTTCAAAGCAATGTCAATGATCTTGTACAATGAATCCTTTTCAAGCGAGTTGAAGATGGTAACATCATCAATACGGTTCAAAAACTCAGGGCTGAAGGTTTTCTTCAAAGCCTTGGTAATAACGTTTTTGGCAAACTCGTCGGTTTGTTCCGATTTTGATTTGGTGGCAAATCCTACGCCCTGGCCAAAATCTTTCAGGTCGCGGGCACCAATGTTACTGGTCATAATGATAAGAGTATTCTTAAAATCCACTCTTCTTCCCAGGCTATCGGTCAAAATTCCATCGTCAAATACCTGCAACAGGATATTGAATACATCTGGATGCGCTTTTTCAATTTCATCCAGCAATACTACCGAGTACGGTTTTCTTCTCACCTTTTCGGTCAACTGTCCGCCTTCTTCATAACCTACATATCCCGGAGGCGCACCAACTAAACGGCTTACACTGAATTTTTCCATGTATTCGCTCATATCAATTCTAATCAAAGAATCTTCGGAATCGAACAGGTAACGTGCAATGGCTTTTGCCAACTCCGTTTTACCAACCCCGGTAGGGCCTAAGAAAATAAAGGTACCTATCGGTTTCTTAGGGTCTTTCAATCCTACGCGATTACGCTGTATGGCCTTTGTTACTTTTCTAACTGCTTCATCCTGCCCAACCACTGCACCGGTTATTTCGCCAACCATGTTTATCAGCTTATTGCTTTCGCTTTGGGCTATTTTATTTACAGGGATACCTGTCATCATGGCAACTACCTCGGCAATATCTTCCTCACTTACCGGAAAACGCTTGATCTTCGCTTCCTCATCCCACTGCGATTTTGCCTTATCCAGTTCTTCAAGCAAACGCTTTTCGCTATCACGCAATCTGGCAGCTTCCTCGTACTTCTGGCTTTTTACAACCTGGTTCTTTTGGTTCTTTATCTCTTCAACCTGTTTTTCAAGTTCAATGATATTTTTAGGAACGTGAATGTTCTTTAAGTGCACTCGTGCACCCACTTCGTCCATTACGTCAATGGCCTTGTCCGGTAAAAAGCGATCGGTAATATACCTGGTAGATAATTTTACACAAGCCTCAATAGCTTCCTTAGAGTATTCAACATTGTGATATTCTTCGTACTTATTCTTGATGTTGCTAAGTATCTGTATGGTCTCTTCAGGAGAAGGCGGATCAACAATTACTTGTTGAAACCTTCTTGCCAAAGCGCCGTCTTTTTCAATATACTGGCGGTACTCATCCAAAGTAGATGCGCCAATGCATTGCAGTTCGCCACGGGCCAAGGCCGGCTTAAATATGTTTGAGGCATCTAACGAACCAGTAGCGCCACCGGCACCCACTATGGTGTGTATTTCGTCAATAAACAAAATCACGTCGCGGTTCTTTTCCAACTCGTTCATTATCGCCTTCATCCGCTCTTCAAATTGTCCGCGGTATTTGGTACCGGCAACCAGGGCAGCAAGGTCAAGCATAACAATTCGCTTGTTAAACAGTACCCTCGATACTTTCTTTTGAACGATGCGTAAAGCAAGTCCTTCAACAATGGCAGTTTTACCAACTCCTGGTTCGCCAATAAGTATTGGATTGTTCTTTTTGCGGCGCGATAAGATCTGTGATACTCTTTCAATCTCGTTCTCGCGGCCCACAATAGGATCTAAGGCCCCTTCTTCGGCTAAATGAGTTACATCACGGCCAAAGTTGTCCAACACAGGAGTTTTCGACTTAGCGGCACCTGGCTTTTTAGGCTGTTGGGTACCGTAGCTTTTGCCTTTATCGTCCTCAAAAGGTTCGTCCTCAGGTGGATCGTTAGGCAATTCGCCCTTAATGTCATTCTCAACGGCGTCAAGTTCTGCTTTAAAAACTTCGTAATCTATGTCATACTGGGCCAGCAGTTGAGTAGCCAAATTGTCCTTATTCTTAAGGATTGATAACATCAAATGCTCAGTTCCTATTACATCGCTTTTCATCACTTTAGCCTCCAGCACGGTTATTTTCAGCACTTTTTCGGCTTGTTTTGTCAAAGGGAGGTTATTCGGGTTAAAATTACCCTTGGCTACCTTGTCTTTAATAGAATCCTCTATGGTTTTACGTAGCATTACAGGGTCTACCTCTAAGCTCTTCATAGTTTTAATGGCAAGGCCTTCGCCTTCCCGTATAAGGCCCAGCAACAGGTGCTCAATGCCTATATAGTCATGATTTAACCGCAACGCTTCTTCGCGGCTGTAGGAGATGACCTCCTTTACTTTCGGTGAAAATTTTGCTTCCATAGTTTTCTTTAGTTCAAATTTCAAACCAACATTTATTCTTGCCAAAATGTCGGGTATATATTTATACGGTCTTTACTATACAAAAGACGTTGGTTTAACACATTTAATTGCACGGAAACAATCAAACCTACAACGAATACGCCTAAAACTACAAAAAACTATATTTTTAGATAGTTCTGTCAAAGAATTTTAGTTCAGGTTTGCCGGGGAGTTCATAAACTGAAAATCGCCTTGTGTAATTCTTCTATAAAAATAAGCAAATACTGAATACCTGCTATAGCCCCGGTTTATATCTGCCAACATTTTGTTTTGAAAAGAGCGATTTATGATACACTTTCGCTCAAAATTAATTTTTTCCGAAAAAGTCCTATATTAGGTTTATAATTGGCACACTAAAGAACTTGGATATGAAATTTCAAATTGACAAAAGAGACAGGCTGGTAATCGTTAAATTGAATGAAGATAAGCTGTTAAGCAATCTTGCCCCGCAGTTAAAATCTGAATTAGTGATCCTTAATAACGAGGGTTTTAGAAACATCGTTTTAGATTTGGCAGATGTGCAGTATGTTGATTCATCGGGTTTAAGTGCTTTGCTGGTTGGCAACCGCCTTTGCAAAGAAGCTTCGGGCACATTTGTGCTTACCGGGCTTAATGCGCATATCCAAAAACTGATAAAAATATCTCAGCTCGAACCTATTTTAAATAT
>JAQBNQ010000178.1 GCA_028288545.1 Bacteroidota bacterium | reverse complement strand
ATTCAGTTTCGAAAAATTTACATCGTAACTGAGATTTACTCTCAAATTATCGTAATCAACGCCTGCCAATAACCAACCGGCATCTACAACGCGGCCATAAGCTCCTAAATTAAGCGCTACTGTGTGAGCAGATTTTAAGGACAAGTAATATTTTATGTGGGCCCCCAAATCAAACTCCTGTTTTGTTTGCTGGCGCTGAAAAATAAACTCGGGCACAATGTCAATATTCTTGCTAACCTGTATCTGCGCATTGGTGTGCACCGTAAACCGTGGACTAAGCACTATCGGGTTATCATTAAAGAAGGATTGCTTAGGCTGGTTCAAATGCATGGCCCCAAATCCTATTGTAAAATTAGTGCGCTCAGTTTTTTCGTACTTGTAAGCAATACCGGTTCCAAAGTCAAACATATTAAAACGGGTGCGGGCAAAGCTTTCGTTAATGGCTGTATTGGGGTCAAAGGCATCTCCGTTCCATTGGTTATCGAAATTCAAATGCGCATAATCAAAGCTACGGTTAACCAAACCAACCTGCAATCCGTACGAAATAAAATGATGTGAATTTTTACCCAGCGCTTTTATGTACGAAAAAGAAAGGTCAGTGCTTATTGAGGTAAACCGCGAATCTCCTTCCCTGTCGTAAAACAATAAAAAACCACCACCTACGCGGTCGTTATTTTTAAGCGTAATAAAATTCATTTCGGCCGAAAGAGAAACGGTATTGAATTTTACCGGTACCGACGACCATTGGTTTTTGTAATTACCTATAAACCGGTAGTCGCCGTCAAACAAATTTGTGTTGGCAGGATTTTCGTTAAGCGGTGAAAAATTGAACTGGGAAAAATGAATATCCTGCGCCGTTAAACAGTTAAACGCCGGCAATAGTAATGTCAACGCAAGTATGGCCACAGCGCACTTACCTAACCGTAAACCGTAAACTGTAAACTGTAAACTGTTCATCTGATAAGTGTTACATTTCCTTTCTTCAAAAATTTCTCTCCGCTCGGGCAGGCACCTTCGGCATAATAGCCGAACACCGCTGCGTCCATCTTTTTACCTTTAAAGGTGCCATCCCAGCCTTTTGTTATATCCCTGGATTCAAACACCCTTTGTCCCCATCTGTCGTAAATAGCAAAATACAAATTCGATATCTCATTTCCTCTTACATAAAGCACATCATTTTTTCCATCCCCATTTGGCGAAAAGGCATCCGGTATATAAATGTTTGACTGCGCACAGGATGTCCGCACCACATATACTGTAACCGAATCATCGCGCTTACACGAATTCCCATCCGACACCTCCACATAATAAGTGGTAGTTTGTTTTGGATCCGCAACCGGATTTACAATATTGGTAGCACTTAATGTACTATCCGGTTTCCACGAGAAGGAAGTAACGCTTCCGCTGGTTGTAAGATTTAACTGCGCAGTATCGCCGTATAAAATTGTATCAGGCACGGCAATAGCATTAACGTTTGGCAAGGTGGAAGTAATGTTCACTAAAATCGAATCGCTGTAATGGCAACCGTTTGAGTCTGTTGCTGTAACAACAAAAGTGGTATTCTGCGTAGGATCAACAACCGGGTTGGCAGTATTTGCCCCGCTAAGTATAGCATTAACCGGCTGCCATGAATAAGTGAAGGATTGATTACCGAGCGTATTACTAACCGACAATCTTAAAGTATCACCGGCGCAAACAGCATTTGCCCCCTGCAAATTCAGCGTATCCCTGAATATCTTAACCACCTCGAAAAAAGTATCCGTACACACCCCGTTTGAAACCAATAAAGTATAACCGGTAGTTTGCGGTGGCGATGCAAACGGGTTAGAGATGTTGCTTTCAGTCAGGTAGTTGGTGGGCGTCCAGGTATAAGTAACGGCGCTATCGGGTACCGAGTTAATACCTATCTGTACACTTCCACCGCGGCATATGGTAGCGCTGGCTAAGGTATCCGCCGGTGTATGGGCCAATATCAAAACCTGCTTACGAATAGTATCGGTAAGATTACAACTGCCCGGATCGGATACTATTAACTGTATATTGTAAACACCTGCCTGCGTGTATAAATGCGAAGGGTTAGCCTGGCTAGAAGTGCCACCATCGCCAAAATCCCATTGATAAGTTGGCGACAGAACAGTTTTGCTTACATTGTTCATCGCCACATTATAAGGCGCACAACCGGTTGTAGGCTGGTAAAAATCTGCCACAACCAAAGGTAACTGCAAGTCGAATTTAAAAACAGCATTATTACAGTTAGGGCTGTTGTTCGTATTAGAAACAACCCCTGCAGTGGTGGGGAACGAACTCTTGCCATCGCAACCTGCGCAAACAGATTGATAGATAATTCCCTTACGGTCGAAACGAGACGTACCGCCGTCAACGTGTTCTTCATTGTCGCTGCTGCCAAAGTAAGTGGCATAAGCAAGGGCCGAAGCATCATCTTCCATTACCATTACATAAAAATCCTGGCTGTCGGTTGCTGCCTGGTAAGCATTTGATGTAACATCCAGTCCGGCGGTTGAAAGCGCCGGCGCACCGGTAACCAACACAGAAAAATCCGAGCCCCATCCGCTTACATAAGTCTTATTGCAAACGTCTACAAGGAAAGCAGTTGGCGAAATATCCGGGCGTCCTCTCCCACTACCAAAAGCGGTCGACCAAACTACAGTATCTAATTTCGGCGAAAACTTGCTGATGAATTGCCCGCTATTTGGCCGGCCATACAAAGCGTTGTGTATATAGGTGGTATCCGGTGCATCTGTTTGGCCCAGTACATAAACATTATTGCTCTTATTGGTCCTCACAAAATATATCTGGTCGTATCCCGCAGAACCATAACAGGTTGATTGTAGCAAGGTAGTGCCATCCTTACTAATGTGCGCAACAAAACCTTCAGCCCGCCCGCCATGATTGGTTGGTTGTACAACGCCGGTGGTTGTTGGAAAATTGGTTGACTCAGTACCACCTGCCACGTACAGGTCGTCATTATTATCAAAGTCAACCGAATAGATTGCGTCTTCTCCGCTGCCACCTAAATACGTGCCCCATATTACGTTGGTCAGGTTGTTATTCAGTTTAAGAATTACGCCATCAGTTGCTCCCTTGTAGGTAGTTTGATAAGCCCCGGCTGTTACCGGAAAATCAGCCGAACGGGTACAGGTAGCAATGTAAACATTGTTGTTCCTGTCAATATTTATTTCACCACGCACCTCATCTGCATAATTATAATTCAACCCTGAATACTCAGGATAAGTTAGGCCATCATTACTTGTTCCACCAACGTAAGTAGAGGCTATAAGCGCCGTACCGGTTTGATTAAAGCGCGTAATAAAAAGATCGGAGCCGTGCTGGTAATGCACCCCAATACCGTAAAAGATACCGGGATCCGTACCTCCACCATAAGAAGTATCAAAGGCAGTTGGAGTAACCGGAAAATTATCGGAAGATGTAGTACCAAACACAAACAGCTCATCATTGCTGTTTACAATAAGACTATGCGGAAGTTCATCGCCATCGCCGCCCAAATAGGTTGAATAAAGCCTGGTTGTTCCTGCAGAATCGTATTTTGTAATTCCGATATCGGTACCGGTGCCATCAAAATTACTGGTTTGGCCAAAACCAATTCCACCGGCCCATGTAGTTTGAAAAGCCCCTAGCGTTACCGGAAACTGACCAGCCTGAAAAACGGTTCCTGCCACGTAGGCATTTCCCCTGCTATCGTAGGTAGCGCTGTAACCAAAATTATCGGCAGTAGAGCCGCTAAAAGTTGAGAAGATAAGAATAGGGTCAATTACAAGATCCATGCTTTTATCGTATCCATCAGGAAAAACAAAAGAGACCGTTTTACCGCTTAACATAAAAAGACATTTTATCTCATTCTTAACCCCGTTCACCACTTGGTAAGCATAGGGCTTAGTATCGATCATACTACCCACCGATGTTTTAATGGTCAGTTCATCGTTATTCAAACTAATACCATCGGTGCCTTCATAATTGATTTGAATATCGGAGGCATTGGCACCCTTTTTTACTATAAAGTCGTATTTCAGATTCACATCTTGCGAACCAACTTCCAGGTCAATATGATCATACAGGTTATTATAAACTACCTGGTGATAAACGTTTACATGACTCGCCCAGTGACTGCGGTCTTTGCCAATGTAATAGTTTTCATACTCCGTTAATTTATCGCCCCCTGTTACCTTACAATTAAGATTCGAGTTTTGGAAAGTTGTTCTGAACGCATGGAGATGAACTGTATAATCCCAATCAGGTCTATAATTATGAGGAT
The DNA here is from genome assembly GCA_028288545.1 of Bacteroidota bacterium. Classification (GTDB taxonomy): domain Bacteria; phylum Bacteroidota; class Bacteroidia; order Chitinophagales; family LD1; genus Bog-950. The sequence goes on along the minus strand of JAQBNQ010000178.1, from coordinate 1,299 downwards.
GATGACTATGTCGTATCCTGCTTAAATCGGAAGTGTCTGCTACCAGGTATGTAAAATTGTTCCTGCACAAAAAGATACTGCCAGAATGAAGTTCGGTGCGGTATAAAACCTCCTTATTCCATTGATTCTTATTTTCCTTAAAACTGAGGTTGGTGCACTTGTAGCAAATAGCATGGGCTTTATGGCCCAGTATGAACGTAGTAAAAAAAAGTAATGCGAAAAGTTTCTTCATCAGCAAAATTCGAACACCAAGTTATTAAATTATACCGATTTTATATTAACCCGAACTAACGAAATCCGCCATCACAACTTCCCTGCAAATCAGTATATTAGGTAAGACCGGGTTTTTGCCTTTAGGGTTGCAATTTTACCGGCTAAAACTTCTGGTCGTATTGGCTAAAGCCAAAAAATCCGACGTCAGTATTTGCAACCGGAATCTATTGCTTATTTATAACCAGTGGCGTGGCCTTAACAACATTACTTTTGTTACCGGCACGATCTACTACATAAATGGAGTAGGTAGCTATTTCTGTGGCATCGTTGTCGTCAGTAAAGCCCTGGGGAGAAAGAATAATATCCAGGTTGCCTTCAATAATAATATTGGATCCTGACGGTGCTAATTGTTTGATACGGAAACCGCTGGTAACATTGTTGCGGTTATCGGTTACAAATAAATTCTTTGCGTCCGGTGAATCAATTCCCAAATCACCATCCCCATCCGTATACGAAATGACAATTTTTACCGAGTCCAGGTATTTAATTGCGGGGTTAGGTGCAATAGAAACAAAACTGATAGTCGGAGTTGCACTTGAAGTCTTATCTTTTTTACAGGAGCTATAAACAAGCATAAAAAGTGGAAGGGCGATTAAGGATATTTTCAGAAATTTCATGCTTTTCAGTTCAGGTTATTGCCGGATAAAACTCCAGTAGGTTTTGTAAGGATAGGGCAGATCATTTCGCGGAAATTCTGTGTTTTGGGGGTGGCTGCCATCATTAACATCGTATCGCATATAAAGAGTATCGTTAGCAACCAGTGAGGCGGCATTCACTGTAAAGACCCAAACAGCATTTCCTCCTGAACTTAAATATGCACCCGGTAGCACTGTTGCGTTACTAAAATCATCAGCGTTAGTCGAAATTTTTAAACGGTTATTTTGCAATCCACTTATGGGTGTACTATCGTCGGTAACAAAAACGGCAATGTAAAAACTGCTAACGCTTAATGGCAAAACAAAGGGGTTATAGCCTAATGAATCCAATCGCGTATTTGAATAAGTTGTTTGATAATCGGTACCAATA
>JAQBNQ010000148.1 GCA_028288545.1 Bacteroidota bacterium | reverse complement strand
GCGGATATTATCCATCGCTAAACGGATTCCTGAATTATAATTGGGGAGTTCAGGAGGAAAAATTCGGTGATATGTTTATCGGAAAAAATTGGTTCCCAACCGGAATTATCGGTTTAAGTGTAAAGGTGCCGATTTTTGATTCTGGCCTGAAATGGGCTCAGGTAAAACAAACCAAAGTTGATCAATTGAAACTGGTAAACGACCTGGATAACTTTAAAAACGCCGCTCAATTGCAATACCAATCGGCACAGTCGTCATATAATACTGCATTGAGCGATGAAGTTATATCACAAAAAACACTCGATTTAAGTAAAAAGATATTTAATACTAATTCAATCAAATTTAAATCCGGCGTTGGCTCAAGTTTTGAATTGCAACAAAGCGAACAGGAATTTGCAACCAATCAGCTAAAGCATATGCAAAGCATTATGAATTTACTGGTAGCAAAATCCGATTTGGATAAGGCGTTAGGGGTTAAATAGTTGCCTGTTGTTAGTGGTTTCGCTGTTTTGAATTTGTTCCTCCCCTGTTTTAGGGGAGGCCGGGAGGGGTAAGAAGGAAGATATTGATAGAAATCCTGTTTATGAAGAGGTCAGGGACTATAGTTTTTATTTTAGTTTTTAAAAATGTATATCATGAAGTTTAAAAAAATACCGGTTTTTTTAATTGCAGTTATTTTCCTGGCATCGTGCAGCACGGAGTTGGAGCGGAAGAAAAAGGAACTGGCAGATAACAAGGCCTCTATTAAGGAGCTCAACGGCAAAATCGAAACATTGGAAAAGGAAATTGCCGTGCTGGATACTTCTTTTAAGATTGTGCCTAAATCGAAGTTGATAGAAGTTCAGGAATTAAAAAACCAGGAGTTCAAACACTTTATTGAAGTACAGGGCAATGTTGATGCTGAGCAAAATATTACAGCACTTAACCAGCAGCCGGGTATTGTTACCGCCATATATGTAAAGGTAGGTGATAAGGTTAGCAAAGGCCAACTGTTGGGTATAACAGAAACTACAGCCGCAGTTGAAGACCAGTTAAAGTCAACGCAAACACAGGTTGAACTGGCCAATACAGCCTATGAAAAACAGAAAACTCTGTGGGATCAGAAGATAGGCAGCGAAATACAATTTTTACAAGCCAAAACACAAAAGGAAGTTGCCGAAAGAGGGCTTGAAGGCTTGAAGAAGCAACTGGAGATGACTAAAATAATTGCCCCTATCAGCGGTACTGTAGATGCTGTAAATTTAAGAATAGGCGATATGGCAGCTCCCAGCCAGTTAATGCCCGGGATACGTATTGTTAACGGCGAAAGTCTGAAGGTGAAAGGAAAACTGGCCGACAGTGACTACGGCAAAGTAAAAGTTGGCGACAAAGTACAAATCGAATTTCCGGATATTAACAGAAGCACTGAAGCACCGGTAACTTTTATTTCTCAAACCATTGATCCGCGCTCACGCACATTTGGCGTGGAAATAAAACTGGCAAACGATAAAAACGAATATGCCGCTAACATGATAGCCAAGCTTAAAATTAACGACGAGATATTGAAGAACGTATTGGTAGTTCCATCCAATGTTATACAAAAAACAGCGGCGGGTTCGTACGTACTTATTGCCCAGGTTGACAACGGCGTAAAAACAGCACATAAAAAAATAGTTCAAACCGGTGTTGAATACAATGGTATGACAGTGGTAACAAGCGGACTTAGCGCCGGAGATAAAGTGATAACCTTCGGATACAGCGAAGTAGTAGACGGACAAAGAATTGATTATTAGGTTTTGAAGCTGACAAACAAGCTATTAGAAATGGTTTGTTTTAAAAATGACCCATGAATACTGAACGATTAAAGGAATTGAAGTTTACCAGCTGGTGCATCAACAATGCCACCAGCATTTATATTTTCATAATTATGATCGTTGTATCTGGTGCAACGATCTATAAGAACCTGCCCAAGGAATTATTTCCTGATGTGGTGGTTCCAACTATATCTATCGTTACCATTTACGCTGGTGCCACCCCCGAGGATATCGAAACCCTTATAACCAAACCCATCGAAAAACAGGTAAAGGGTTTAAACGGAGTTAAAAAAGTAACCAGCAATTCTCTTTCGGATGTTTCAATCATGACGGTGGAGTTTGGTACTGATCAGGACCCTGTTGTTTGTAAGCAGCGCGTTACAGATGCTGTTGCAAAAGGCAAAAAAGATCTTCCCAATGATTTAAAGAATGATCCGCAGATACAGGAGTTTGATATTAACGAGCAACCTATTATGAACATCAACCTGGCCGGCGATTTTCCGCTTGACCAGATAAAAAAATATGCCAAGGCCCTCAAGGACCGTATTGAGAGTATGAAAGAAATTACCCGTGTTGATATTGTAGGAGGCGTTGACCGCGAAATACAAATTAACGTGGACATGTACAAAATGACCTCTGCCGGTATCTCTTTTTTAGATATTGAAAACACCGTACAACGTGAAAACCTGAACATTTCAGGTGGCGAGGTAAGAGTTGGCGAAATGCGGCGTAACCTGCGTGTTACCGGTCAGTTTAAAGATCCCAAGCAGCTTGAAAACATAGTGGTGCGCTCCTTTATGGGAACCACCGTTTTTTTAAAGGATATTGCATCTATCGAAGATACCTACGCCGAAAAACAGGACTTTGCCCACTTAGATCACAAACCGGTTGTGACTCTTAACGTTGTTAAGCGTGGTGGAGAAAATCTCATTAATGCAACCGACCAGATTTACAAGATACTGGATGAATACAAATCCACTAAGTTTCCTGAAGGCCTTCAAATTAAAGTAACCGGTGATACTTCCGAGAACACCCGTGTACAATTGCACGATTTGATAAACACGGTAATACTTGGATTTATTTTCGTTGTGTTCATTCTTATGTTCTTCATGGGCTTTTCCAACGCCTTCTTTGTGGGGCTCTCAGTGCCGCTCACTACGCTGGTTGCGTTCCTGTTTATGCCTGGCCTGCACATGACCATGAACGTTATGGTATTGTTTTCACTCCTGTTGGCATTGGGTATTGTGGTTGATGATGCCATTGTGGTAATTGAAAACACGCACCGGATATTTAATAAGTACGATTTCCCGCTTCCCCAGGCGGCAAAGTTTGCAGCTGGTGAGGTTTTCATTCCGGTATTGGCCGGTACCTTAACCACTTTGGCTCCGTTCTTTCCATTATTATTCTGGCCCGGCATCGTAGGTAAATTCATGAAAAATCTGCCTATCACGCTCATTATAACCCTGGGCGCATCTCTTTTTGTGGCCTTTGTTATGAACCCCGTATTTGCCGTGTCATTCATGGAAAA
>JAQBNQ010000141.1 GCA_028288545.1 Bacteroidota bacterium | reverse complement strand
ATATTTTTGATGTTTTTACTATTGCCATCGTTAAAGGATGGTCTAACACGGCATTATCCGCTCCATTCTCTGTGATGATTACGGAAGAAAACGCCAGGAAATATTTTGGTGACGAAGACCCAATAGGAAAGGTCATCAAATGTGACAACCAGTATGACCTGAAGGTAACCGGTGTTTACCATTCTTTTCCATCCAATGCCCATATCCATCCGGGGATACTAGTGTCCTTTAATACGTTAAAGCGACCGGGGATCTATGGCGAGGAAAATTTGCGAAGTAAATGGGACAATAATGCTTTTTTGACCTATTTACTGCTTCCGAAAAATTATGATGTCAGCAGGATGGTTGCCAGATTCCCGGCTTTTATTGACAGCCACATGCCGCATGACAGGCATCTGCCTTCAAAATTTACCCGGCTTAATTTGCAGAAACTGACGGATATTCATTTGTATTCGCATACGGACAATGAAGAAGAAGCGGGCAGCGATATAAGCCGCATTTATATTTTTTCAGCCATTGCTTTGTTTATTTTATTGATCGCCTGTATTAACTATATGAACCTTTCCACAGCCCGGTCGGCATTGCGTGCCCGGGAAATCGGTATCCGTAAGGTGATCGGTGCTGGAAGAAGCGGCCTGGTCCTCCAATTCTTGGGAGAATCAGTGATCATTGCCTCCGTAGCTGCTTTATTAGCGACCGGTTTACTTTGTCTGTTGTTGCCCTGGCTGAGTAAGCTTTCAGGAATGCAGCTTTCGGCGGGGATATTATGGAATGGGTATATTATAGTCCCTCTGCTGCTTACACCATTGGTCATCGGAACTTTATCCGGCCTTTACCCGGCTTTGTTCCTGTCTGCTTTTCAGCCATTAAAAACATTGAAAGGCATAACCAAAACCGGAAGCAGCATTCCTTTTCAAAAAGTGTTGGTGGTTATACAGTTCTCCATTTCCATCATTTTGATGATCACCACCATGATCGTATTCGAGCAATTGAATTTCCTTCGTAACAAACCTCTAGGCTATAATAAGGACCAGATGATCATTGTCCCTTATACCTATAAATTCGGCAACCAGTTTGATGCTTTCAAAAATGAATTACTTTCCAATCCAAATATTAAAAATGTAACGCGTTCTTCCAGAATTCCGACCGGGAGGCTCCTGGATGATATGAATGCTTATACTTTCAGCGGAGATGCATCCCGGCCGGTCAGTACCGCCATCAAATATGTCGCTGTAGATGAACATTTCCTGTCTACCTATGGTATCCTTATAGCAGCAGGAAGGGATTTCTCAGCAGCTTATAGCGCGGATACGTTAAGCTATATCTTAAATGAATCCGCTGTCAGGGCAATTGGCTGGAAAACCCCGCAGGATGCTGTTGGCCAGGATTTTAAATATGGTAAAGAAAAAGGGCATGTGATTGGGATCGTAAAGGATTTTAACTTTGAAAGCATGCATCAGCAGATTGTACCGGTAGTGTTTAAAGTGTTTCCACCGGGTGCTTTATACTTTACAACAATGTCCGTAAAAATAACTGGGAACAGCAACGCAGCTTTAACCCACCTGGAAGCCTGCTGGAAGAAGTTCCTGCCTGAGACCCCTTTTGAATACACCTTTTTGGATGAAAAATACAATGCGTTGTATCAGTCAGAACAAAAGCAGGGAACCCTGTTTACAATCTTTGCAGGTATTGCCATTTTCATTGCCTGTTTAGGGCTGTTCGGTCTTTCCGCATTTGCCACCTCACAACGAGTAATCGAAATTGGGATACGCAAGGTGCTCGGCGCCAATGTCGAAAGCATTGTCATGTTGGTATCGAAAGATTTTTTGAAACTGATCGCAATTGCGGCAATGGTTGCTTTCCCCCTGGCATGGTATGCCATGTCTATGTGGTTGCGGGATTTTGCCTACCATGTAAGCATTCATTGGTGGGTGCTTCTGCTTGCAGGTTTGGCGACTTTATTGGTTGCCACGATTACCATTAGCTCACAGGCAATCAAAGCCGCGGTTGCAAACCCGATAAAGAGCTTAAGGAATGAATAAACCCCGCCAGTTCAAGGTCCACGCTTAAATGATATTGGTTTGAGCGTCCACGCAAGAACAGGCAATTGTATACGGGGGGAAGATTGCATATTTGCTGACTTCAGCGGGGACGTTCAAAATTTCCTGTTCAAGCGCGGGCGCTTGAACAGGTGAATCATAAATGACAATTACTACACCGCTATTTTATCAAAATGACGAATGGCAGAACGGTTAACTTTTCTTTCGGCATGCCACAATTCAAAATTGTTCTGCAAATTGGTCCAAAACTGCGTGGTATTTCCAAAAGCTTCTGATAGTTTAACAGCAAGTTCGGGACTAATCCCCAAATGGCCATTAATCACAGATGATAAATTAGCCCTGGCCATATTTAAACCCTTTGCAACTTCGGTAATAGTTAAGCCGCGCTCAACAATAAACATTTCTTTCAATATCTCCCCGGGATGTGACGGGGGCAATCCTCTTTTTAACATAATTCCTCCTTTAGTGATAATCTACATAATCAACATCAAAAATATCTCCGTCTTCGAACTTAAATGTAATACGATAGTTAGCGCTCACTTTTAATGCCCAAAAATCCTTCATGTTACCCGTAAGTTTGTGAATACCTAAACCAAGTGCCATTATATCATTTTCAGAAGAAACAGCATCTAATGCGGTTAGTATCCGTGATATTTTTGACAACTGTTCATGCGGTAATTTTCCACCATTCCCCTCTTCATAATATTGACGAAGGTTTTTATGGCGTATCGTTACGATCATATACAAATGTAACACGTATTATTACGCATTACAACATTAATTATTATTTTTTTCACGACAATATTTTGCACTTTTAAATCCGAAATCGAACATCCGAAATTCGAAATCAAAAATTATTTCCCGTTCAAATTCGGCAGATCATTTTTACTTTTTAAAGAACGCCAAAAAAACTAAAAACTTACATCCTCTAT
>JAQBNQ010000138.1 GCA_028288545.1 Bacteroidota bacterium | reverse complement strand
TCTTAGCTGCCACTTTATCCCCTAGTCTTTCCATCACATCCGGCCTTGGACCAACAAAAGTTATCCCCTCAGCAGCGCAACGTTTTGCCAGGTTTACATTCTCCGATAAAAAACCATAACCGGGATGTATGGCATCAACACCGTTAAGTTTGGCAATCCGTATTATCTCATCAATATCCAGGTAAGGCTTCAGCGGTTCGCTATTAGGGCCAATCTGGTAACTTTCGTCAGCCTTATACCGGTGCAAACTATAACGGTCTTCGTAAGTATACACCGCCACAGTCCCTATTTTCAACTCTGCCGCCGCCCGCAATATCCGTATCGCAATTTCCCCCCGGTTAGCTACCAGTAGCTTTTTAAATTTTTGTATTGGCATCCCTTAAAATTATGCCGCTAATTTAGGTTTATTAGAAATAGGTTTTCAAAGGAGAATTCCACAATTGCCGGGGCTTACTACGGAGATGAAATTCAAGCATTAGTCCTTACATATTTTTTGCATCGAAGTATAACCGCTACCATACACCTTCACAAAGTATATCCCCTTTTGCCAATTTGAAGTATTGAGGGAAGTTGAAGTGGCGTTAAGTTGAGAACTGCTAGTCTTCTCTCCTATTACATTAAATATTTCAACCCTGGTTATTATCAAGTTTGATTCAATTTTTATTTCATCACTAACCGGATTTGGAAATATCTTTAGCTCAACACTACTCTCCACTTCATTTATTCCAACACTAGCGGGCAAATAATACTGCTTGAAAAAACTCCATATTTCCGAATTCGCATTCATATCCCTGTTCTCCGCTCCGTACCCCGCGTTTAAAGGGGAACCCGGCCACGAGTGACCGCCGCCAATTATCTTATAAAAAAGAACTTCAGAACCACTGGCACAACCACCATAATGGATTTTCAGTACAGTCGAGCTATCTGCCGTATTCACATCAGGAATAGCGGTAGTATCATTCGCATTAGTACATTGGTCCTTTCCCATCCAAAAGCCAACGGACTCCTCAGCCCCCAGGCAATCAAGAGGATTAAAATAAGGGACAACGGTATCTGCAGTACCATGCATCATCAGTACCGGTATTGGCCGCGATTGGTTACAGTAAAAAGCAACACTATCCGAAAGAGGTCCCGATACTGTTGCAATAGCCGCGATACGATGATTTAATTCGCAGGCCAGGCGGTGACTCATAAATCCACCGTTACTTAAGCCACAGGCATAAACACGACTTTGGTCGATATGATAATTGCCAATCATATAATCAATAACCGCCGAAATAAAACCAACATCATCCACACCGGTGCCATAAGCCCCACCCGCAAACGACCAGCCAACATTCCAGGCGTAGTTTATTCCATCGGGATATACCGCCAGGAAGTTATTGCTATCAGCGCAAAGGCTCATTTGCGTATAAGCCTCTTCCAGAGTTCCCGTCATATTATATCCATGCAGATTCAATACAACCGGTAAGCGTGAAGTGCTGTCAAATCCCGGCGGAACGTGCACCAAAAAATCGCGCTGCACTCCTCCATAGTTAATGTATATCATAGTGGTCCCGGCAAACGAAATAGCGGAAAAACAAAAAAGGGAAAAAGCGAGTACTAGTATTTTCATAGATAGATATTGATGGTAAATCTAGTTCTTATCTGGTAAGCAGCCCTGCATCCAGGATAAATTCGCTTCCGGTTACATAACGGGCGCTGTCTGATGCTAAAAACACAACTGCATTTGCTACATCCTCTGTTTCCACCCATGGCACGTTTATCAGGTTGCCGGCAGAGCGTTCCCCAATTTCCTTCGGCGTCATTCCCTCCATCGCGGCAAGTCCATCATTCATAGGTGTGTTAACCCCGGTGGGGTGAAGCGAAACCACACGGATATTATATTGAGCCAATTCAATAGCCCAGGCTTTAGTAAGGCCCGTCAGTCCCCACTTCGATGCCACATAATGGCTGAGGCGATTAGCACCCCGTAACCCCAGCACGGATGAATTATTGATGATAACTCCTCCCCGCTGTTCAATCATTATTGGAATAATTCTCCGGCCTACCATCCAGGCTCCTTTCAAATTAATATCAAGCATATTATCCCAGGCACTTTCTTCCAATTCATGCGTAAGGCCGTAAGCACATATTCCGGCATTATTGAAAAGTATATCAATCTTTCCAAAAGCATCTTTCGTTGCATTTACGGCTTTTTGGATATCCTCATCTACCCGTACGTCACCTTTATGAAGCAGACATTTCACTCCCAGCTTTTCGCACTCAACCTTTAAGGTCTGCAACTCATCTTCCGAGCCAAATTTGTACTGAGGATAACTCAGCTGTTTTGCAATATCAAAAGCTGCAATATTCACTCCTTCCTTAGCTAAGCCCAATGCAGTTGCTCTTCCCTGGCCATGTGCCGCTCCGGTAATAAAGGCTGTTTTCCCTTTCAAATTTAATTCCATATAAGTGAATATTTTGCTTTTAACCCGTCAATTCGTTGGAATACAATTTTAAAATCATGGGTTACACTCAAAAAAGTGTAAACCATAATTTCCCTTATAATTATATGATTGTCAATAGATTGATAAGGTTGTAAATCATGTTTGTTTTTTAAAAGTGTAAACCATGTTTGCCTTTCATTTATTCAAATCCACATAAGGCGCGAGATACTCATCAACCTCCACTTCCAACACATTGTTGAAAATATTAGTTGCTATCATCTGCCCGGCAAAACCAACTAATACTATCATTGCTTCCTGGCTATATAGTTTGCTTACTGCTGCATAAATACCTTGCTCTACCTCGCCCTTATTATTGGCGATGGCGCTTCCAAAATCAACCAGGGCTTGTTCCTTATCATCCAGTACAAGTTGCTCTGGCTTTTCGCCGTTTTCTATCATTATCTTCCTAAAATAAGTTGTGCATAAGGGGCAATTACTCCCTTCCGAGATAGCATGACAAAACAAGTAAGCAGACCTACCTCCTACTATGGTTTTCACTTCTTCATATAAATCATACCAGCGCATATAAACATCAAACACAATAAGGTTCTTGCCCATCGTTGCCTTCATGTTAGTGATCCTGCTTTTCTGTTCTTTAATGTGCCGCTCAAAAGCAGCCTCAATGGTTGGAGTACGTTCTGCTTCGGCTAAAGGTTTTATCCGGGACATCTGCTTTGTTTTACTTCTTTCTAAAATACGGGCATTTTACTTTACCACCCATTGTAACGAAATCTTTCTTTTCAGGTCCGGATTGGTGTTAGACATTATAACTACCTCTACCTTCTCAGCCTTCACAGAGTTCTTCAACGGTGCAAAGCCAAAGGTTACAGATTTTCCACCTTCAACAATCACCGACTGATTTTTTTCGCCAAAAGATTTTGAAGCCGTCGTAACCGAAATAGAATAGGAGTCGCCATCCGTGCCCTCGTTATAAATTTTCAATTTAAAAGCGGGCGATAATCTGCTAAGGGTGTCAATGTTACACTGTGCTGTAAAATAACAGGTATAAAGAGAGGAGGTATAGTGCGCCCGGTAAATTGGTTTTTGCACCCATCCATGCCCATCGCCTGCATTTTGTTCAGCAATAGCATTCCAAACTATCTCCTTGCTTTTTGTTATTTCAAACACCCTTGTTATGGCGCCCATACAAACCAGGTAATTATGGTTATTAAGTTCATCCACATTTCCTCCACGGGCACTCTTCCAAACATTGCTCGAATCAAAATTGCACTCATATTCCCACAGTATTTTCCCCTCCTTATCTGTTGCTGAAGGCTGAGAAAAATTAACCACTTTCGAAAATCCGGTCTTTATCGCTGTATCTCCGTTATTAAATAAGGCAATGGTTCCATCGTTTAAAATATTCACTCCATGCTGGTAATGGAAAA
>JAQBNQ010000128.1 GCA_028288545.1 Bacteroidota bacterium | reverse complement strand
TACCTGATGGAGTTGTCTGATCTTGTTTTACTCCATCTACATACCAATTTACATAGTTGGGTTCGCGGCTCCAGTTGTCGTAAAACTCGTAGCTCAGTGCCCCCGTTTTACTCTTTACAAGCGCGGCGTGGCCTATTACACTATCGCAGATAGAGCAATTGAAAACGCAAACAGAATCTGAAACTGTATCAGTACACAAAAAAGTTTCATCCATCGAAACAACGAGTTGAATAAGATGACAACCCAGTGTAAGGTCATTTTTAGTAACCACCATCCTGTTCGCAATATCATCATGAAAATAATTCTGGTCCGGTTGGCCGTCTATAATAAACCTGTAATAATATCCGCCACCAAAAAAGATGATGATCGAATCTTTAAGGCAAACCGAATCCGGTACATTCAAATATCCAGTTGGTGCGGAGGCTGCGTTTACGGTAATACTTGCACTTGCAGTACATCCATGCGCATCGGTTACGGTAACACTGTAATCCCCGGAACATACACCTCCAATTTTACTATCAGGAGTTGAAATTCCTCCTGAATTACTCCACTCAAAACTATAAGGCATTGCTCCCAACTGAACGTTTACCGAAACAGTTCCATCGCAAATGTTAGAGCAACTTGCATCCGTTTCGCTCATTACCAAAACCATGGGTGCCGGGCCCGGAATATTTATCCCACCTGTGGCGGTACATCCGTTGGCATCCGTAAGCGTAAGTGTATAAAGGTTGCCAGGACATAGGCCGCCAATTCCGCTGGTTGTTTCACCGGTGCTCCAGTGATAATCATAAGGGGCGCTTCCTCCAAATATTTTCCAAACAGAACAGGCCCCTCCACATGTACAAGGAGGGCCGTTTGCATTTAAGGTGATCATTCTAAAACAACTACAAGGATCCCTGTAAACAACCACATCCCCCGGGCGTGATTTATTGCCCTGATCGCTACCATACTGGTAAAAAATATCCTGGTATATACTTGAGTTGTTAACGGCGGTGGACGGACTACCACCCGAATTGTCCCAGGTAGTGTTACCAGAAGAAGGAATTCCAGCAATGCCATAAACAGCTTCATTTATACCGGTATAGCGATCCGGCGGAAGTTTCAGCGCATCACCGGTTGCCCAAACCATCTTTTCGCAGTGAATTACAGTGGCAGTATCATTGTAACCAAAATCCACCCCACCTGCACAATTGGTACTTTGAAATATTCCGCCCAGGTAATTATTTACGTAGCCGTCTCCAACAAAATAATCCTGTGTCGAGGCCGTCCATGTGCTACCCGAAATATCATACCTCAATACCCTTGCCCTATGAGCCCACGCTGCAAACGCAGCATATGTACCATCGTCATAAGCGTCGAACATAGTTCTTTCACCAAGCAGCATTGTTTGTCCATCTGCCGAAATTTGAATACTGGCAATTGGGTTAGAATATTGTTGAAGAGCAAAGGGCGGTAATTTAATAGGTACAATGGCATTGTTATTTCCAAAAGTGATTTCCTCAGTTGGATATGGATCTACTAAATCGCCGGGAGCAACAGAGCTAACTCCTGAACCTGTAAATTCTCCATATGTCGGCCCCGGAGTGTTATCAATATTTACTGAATAAACACCGTTGGTATCAGCATCAGATTGATGGCCATAATCCTCCCGCCACGAAGCGAAGTACAATTTATTTCTTTTGTAAGCTATTCCCCAAAGCCTGTCAACCAATGGTACAAATTCAGAAACGCCATTATCATGATATGGTTTGAATGGATCATACCTGCTTTTAATTGCACCGGTACTGGCATCTATCCTATAAATCCTTCCATCTTCCATATTGGTGACAAAAATCTGGTCGTGATCTTTATCGTAACAGATATTACCGATGGCAGTACCGCGGTTAAAAATGGCATTAGGAGTTGTTGGGGGGAACGTGGTGCTGGTAGTAGAAACTACCAATGCCTTTCTGCCTCCCCCGATTATTGCCGGGTTGGGATTTAGCTCCCAAACCAAAGGGGTATTATCATTAAAGGTAACAACGCCAGTGGCAATATATTTAAACTCCCTAAACCCATTATTGTAAGCAACCGTTGTAGGTGTTTCTATTGCGGTAGCCCCATATATCTGCGATGCCGAAGCATAGATAACATGGTTGGGACTATCTGATTGAGTATTAATAGCTAAGCCAAAGACCTGCCCAAGATCCTGCACATACCAATTCGAATAGATTGTGTTTGGCAGCCCCCAATTGTTACCGGGGCCATTGACATCGGTTGATGGCAATGAAACGTCAAATATCTTTACCACCTGGTCATCAAGGTTTGTTCCTGACTCTGTAACTACCGATTGGCCTATTGCTAACTGGGCCCGTGATAAATATGCGGAGCAGAGTAAAATGATAAAAAGTAAAAGTTTTGTTTTCATGGGGGAGTGCTTTAGTGAAGAATGACCCGAATCTCATCACTAAAAACATTCCGCGAAACCAGTAACCGATAAGTGAAGCGAAATAACCAACAATTGAAGGCGGAAAGCCAATAACTGCAATTAACCCGAAGGAGCATTCAGGTAGCCTAATAGGATATCCCGTTTGCGTTGAGATACCGTTATTGGTGAACCATCGCTCATAATAACAATAGGCGCATTTCCCTTTTTAAATTCTATAATGTGGTTGTAGTTAATAAGATGCGCATGGTGTACCCGCACAAAATCCTTTTCGCCAAGCAGATCTTCGTACTCCCCCAGGTTTTTTGTAACCAATAATTTTTCACGGTTGGTAAAATGAAACCAGGTATATCCGCCATCCGCTTCGCAGTGAATAATATCTGTCATTTTTACAAATATCATTCCATGCAATGATGGAAGGGCGATCTTTCTATCCTTATCTGCAGCTTTTACATTGGCTAAGAGGAACTTCAAATTATGCCCCTCCGTTTTAAATGTAATTCGTTCAGCTGCCTTAATAACCGCGGCTATCAGTTCACTTATCTCAATAGGCTTTAAAATGTAATCACATGCAGATAAACGGATTGCCTTTAAGGCGTACTTTTCAAATGCCGTAACAAATATCACTTCAAACGGAACCTGTTCATATGCCGCCAGCAACTCGAAGCCGTTGCCAAAAGGCATTTCAATATCCAAAAATACCAACTGCGGTTTAACTTCGTCAATCACCTTTTTGGCTACATTGTAGTTTTCCGCTTCGCCCTTAATTTTTATTTGCGGGCAATACTTTGCGAGCAGCGCTTTCAGATTTTCGATACCGGCCTTTTCATCATCAACGATTACTGCGTTTATCATAAATTTATTTTGAGGGGTACATAAACTTTTACGAGCGTTCCTAAACCAGCTTTTTTATCTTCTACTTCTACTCTTATTTTATTATCGTGTACCTGGTTAAACAGATAAACCTTGTCTTCGGATAAACGAATGCCTTTAGACTGGTACTCAACATGCGTTTTGCTTTTAAGCTCTTCTGACTTTTTCCTTCCTATACCATTATCATCAATACGACAAACGATAAAACCATTCTCTTCAGTGAATGAAATATTCAATTTCCCATCGCCTTCTGTTTTATAGCGCAATCCGTGCCTGATCGCATTTTCGACATAGGGTTGTAATATCATAGACGGAAAAATCAACTCATCAGGCGAAACAGATTTAATTTCATTTGTCACAGAATAGTCAAATTTTTCAGCAAACCGCATTTTTTCAAGGGTCAGGTAATTATTCAGGTAATCAATTTCTTCCTGAAGGGAAATGACAGGCTTGGCGGAAATATCCATGGTGCGGCGAATAAGCTTACCAAAATTGGCCAGGTAAAAATTAGCCGCTTCGGTGTTATTCTGGTTAATAAAATTCTGAATTGAATTGAGAGAGTTAAAAATAAAATGCTCATTCATTTGCGTCCGCACGGCCTGCAATTCAATTTCTCCTATCTTTTTATTGATTCTTGTTTTTTCTACTTCGCGCATCCTGATTTGCCGTATCCTCCAACGCAACAATCCAGTTAATGAAAAGATGACCAAAAGCGCTGCACCTGTTATAAACCACCACGTCTTCCAATAAGGAGGTGCAATTTCAAAATCCAATGTTGCGGGACTTTCGCTCCACACGCCCACAATACTTTTTGCCCAAACACTAAACGAATACTTACCCGGGGGCAAAGCATTAAAGTTAACGGTTGTGTTACGGGTGTAAATAGTATCGGCTGAAGTATTATTCAATACATACTTATAAGCGATCTTTCCAGCGCTGTTATAGGATACTGCGATGAAGTCTACTTGGGTATTGTTTTGAAAATACTTTAATCGGGGTGAATTGAAATCGGTGAAAACCGAATCGGAACAGCTAAAGGAAGTAATATAAACTGCCGGAGCTATGGGAGGTTTTTGATTTGCCTTTTCAATTTGTAAAAGTCCATCACTGGTAGCCACCCAAATGTTCGCACTATCAACCGAAACATCATTTACCGACACTTCAACGTCTCCGGCCAATTCAGGAACCGTTGAGATATTGCAGGAAAAGCCACCGGTATTATTAAAAGTTATCTTCGACACATTCCTGTCCGTACAGACCCAAATCGTGTTTTTCGACTCTTTGAAAAAACGTATGCAAACATCGCCTGGAAGGCCATTGGCAGAATTAATAGCAATAATGCTATCCTTAGTAATAACAAAGATGCCGCGTTGATGAGTAGCCACCCAAATATTGTCATAATCATCGCACAGTAAATCAGTTATTCTCGATTTGCTTATTAGTCCACTTTTGCCAAAAGGTTTTACCAAACCCTTATCATGTACAAAAAGGCCACTTAAAGAACCAAGCCACACTTGCCCATGATGGTCTTTACAAATGGCCGTGGTCCTTACGTTCCACAAACTGTCAAGATGGAAGCCTTTTTCTGTTCTTACCAAACGGCAGGCATCATCCGGCCGTCCCAGTAAAACAGAGTCCTCTCCTTCCTTTACCATATTCTTTACGCAAAACCCGCAAATGAATTTACAACTGGAAGGATCATCTTTTGCAACGGCGTAAACCCCATAATCCGCACCCATAATGAGCGAGTTTTTATTCCAGGCAAATTGGCGAATAACTCTTTTGCCCGAAAATATGGTAGCGTTAATGGTATATGTAGTCAGTTTGCCGCCTTTTAGTACTCCATAGTGAGCATGGTCAAAACCAACAAATAAATTTCCGTTATCAGCTGCAAAAACCGAAGTTGCATTTGAATTATGTAATTCGTTGTTGAGCCTGTATTGAATCGTTTTATCGGCCGGGATAAAAAATATACCCTTACCCAGGGAAGTGACCCAGGTATTGCCCTCCCGGTCGAACGCAGTGTAACTGTATGTGATATCATGTGGCAGAAACGGATAGGGGTCCGGCTGTAATATTAAATTTCTGTCAAAAGCCTTAATGCCCTGGATACCGGCAGAAACAAGAAGCAGGGTATCGGCCTCATTGAAAACGGCATGATTGCAGATAATATCATTTATTCCAAGCGGCAATAATTGCCGGGTAGTAGAATTTTGGCTGTTTACTTTAATGATAGCACTGTTTCTATTATCGTAAGCGCCTACTGCATAACAGTCGTTCCCAAAAAAGCAAGCGGAGTTATTAAAGGTTTGCTCCATTTTAGAAAGAATGCTGTAGCTAAAGGAATCATTTTTTAAACCCACCCCATAAACCCCACCGCCGGTTACCAATACTATTTGGTTTCCGCAATATCCCATTGCCGCAGCTAATTCATGATTGGGGGAAGCAAAGCTTTGTACTTTGTTTTTATCCACCACATTCAACCTCGATCCCAATATCCAAACACGTCCTTCACGGTCTACAAATAAATACTTAAAAAGCCCGGTTTCGGAACTCATCTTTTTTAAGAGATTGTCATTATCGGTATTGTGCATTACCCCGTGATACATAAAGCAGGGCCTGGAGTTATAACATATCATCCACAATCTTCCCATGGAATCTTCCGTTACCCTAAAAACTTCGTTATCCGGCAATCCATCACGGGTAGTATAATTTTTAAAATTGGTTCCGTCAAAACGACAAAGGCCCTGGTCGGTACCAAACCACATAAAACCTTTCTTATCCTGAAACGTGTAGTAAACTGTTGAGCCCGCGAGCCCGTCCTTAACACTATAATTTTTGTAAACCCGGGTTTGTGCAGCACTTTGGCATGGCAGCAAAATAAATCCGATGAAAAGGATACATAAAAATTTCATTACAATTGATTACCGGGGAAAATATTTCAATCGTAGAAAGCTAAACAAATAATCCGGTTAATTGAAACACCGGATAAAAAATGTAAGAATGCAGGAACCGGTGATTAGCTAATTAAACAACAACACCCAATAAAGTACCCGAAGTACATCCGGTTACTTTTACATGCGCATAGGTGCCCTGCTGCAAATCGCCTTTAGGGAAAACGATCACTTTGTTTTGAGGATTTCTGCCAAACAATTGGTCTTCGCTGCGTTTGGAAGTTCCCTCTATCAATACTTCAAATACTTTACCAATATCGCGCTGATTGTGTATAAGGGAATGTTTTACCTGGAGGTCTACCACTTCCTGTAAGCGGCGCTTCTTCACTTCTTCAGGAATATCGTCCGTATATTTTTTTGCAGCTAAAGTACCGGGGCGTTCACTATAAAAAAACATATACGACATAGAGTACTTCACGTGCTCCATTATACTTAATGTATCCTGGTGCTCCTCTTCTGTTTCCGTACAAAAGCCGGTAATGATATCTGTTGAAATAGCCGCATCGGGTACAATGGTTCTAATGGCTTCAATTCTTTGCATGTACCATTCGCGGTCGTAGGTGCGATTCATCATTTCCAAAACGCGTGAGTTGCCTGATTGAACCGGAAGGTGTACGTAGTTGCAAATGTTATGGTACTTAGCCATCATGTGCAACACATCGTCGCTCATATCTTTTGGATGAGAAGTACTAAATCGTACCCTAAGGTCAGGAGCGATAAGCGCCACCTTTTCCAACAACAGCGCAAAATTAATTACGCGCTCATCGTATTTCGAATCCACTAATTTCTTTCCCACCAGTTTTGGGTCTTCGGAGAAACGG
>JAQBNQ010000113.1 GCA_028288545.1 Bacteroidota bacterium | reverse complement strand
CCTACAGAGTTTAAAATTCTATGCTGCCGACCCAAAAATTGCAGGCATATCTTTATTCAATTACCAAACTGCCGAGAACGGTTTTTTTCCATTCTATCCCGCTTTAGATGGCTATGACAATTACTTTATCCAGTTAGCATCCTCCTGGGGCCAGATCTTTTTTTCAGAGAGTTGGGGCGCATTTAGGGATTGGCTTAAAATGAACGACAAAGAAACATTACCTGGGTATCTTCCGCAGTATTTACAACAATGGTCAGCATCAAGCTGGAAAAAGCACTTGAATCATTTCCTGGTCGCGCAGGATCTGTATTTTGTTTTTCCACGTGTTGGATTGAGTACAAATTTTGGTGAGCCGGGTGTAAATACTGACAGGCGTGGGCTTTTTCAAACACAACTATTGGAAGGAGAAAAGCAATACCGGTTCAGTAGCCTGACCGAATCAAAAGCTGTGTATGATGCCTGGTTCGAAATGGCGCCGGAGGTTTTGAACAGGCTGAATCCGCTTTTTGCCGGGTATAAATATGACGTTGACTTGCACAGAACAAAGCAGCTAGCGCAAATTAGTAGTGAATTTTTGTTGTCTTCCAAAAAATGCAGCAAGGCGCTTTTCTCTTTTGCCAATGACATGCAGAGTGCAGAAGAAAACGTTATTCATAATGTGGGCGGGACTTACTATTCGTTTAGTGCAAAGCAGAATTTTGAACAAAACGGGGATACAGATGTAGCTGATCACTACGTTGGGCTCAGCTCTATCCGCGATATAGCCTTCCATACATTTATTACCAACATTGAAACAACAGAGAGAAAAAGAGCTGATGACAGGATAACGGCGATGGGAGCAGAAATAGGCGCAAAAATGAAAACGTTTGTTGATGACTTTCACTTCAATATGCAATACCCTAAGTTTCAGATTTCAATCATTTATCAGGACGATGTTGAGAAACTTAAGGCGAGCGTGGGTAGCGTTTTTAATCAACATTATCCTTCGCAACAATTTTCGCTGAGTGTTTTTTACACCGGAAACGACCTGCCGGCGGAAAACAATTTTCCAAATACCGAATGGGTTAGCTATACGGGAGCTACAGATTTTGCGGATATCTTCAGTAGCACAATGAACCGGGATGATACGACTTATAATGTGGTGATAAGTGCAGGAGATGTGTTTTTAAGAGAGGCTTTTCTTTCGGTTAATAAAATTTTCCAAAAATATCCGGACATAAACTGGTTGACGGGTTCTAATGCAAGCGGCCTTGCATCGCAAAGATGGAATTCGCGGATATTTGAATTGAGTCTTAAAAAATATTCTGACCGCAAGATTATTCCTGCAAATACTTTTTGGAAAAGGTATTTATGGGATACTGCCGCGTTAGAAGTAAGCAACACTGAGTTAGATAATTTCTACAATAAACTATGGGCAACGTTTTTTAAGAAAGAGCGACTATTTACCTGTTTGACAAATTTTTCTTCTAATAGAGCGTTGGGGACAGGCCTGTTAGAGGATAGCCTTGTGAATAAACTTTACGAATCTTTTTACCTTAACGATGTTGCTTATTTAAGAAGCATTTACAAAGAGAAAAATCAACTGCCGGATGTGTTAAGGTTTGATTCTAAATCCAGAACCTATTTTTTAAGCGGGTACTAATTCACGGGGGACAATGAAACTTTCAGATACAAATGCTTTCTAAATCGTCGATACTTTACCAGGCAAAAAAGTACCTGGGCATTTTAGTTATCCGCATAACAGAGGCCATGCTCTCCCTATTTGACAACCGGGACTGGTGCGACAAAAATGATTTTGCCTTCACTAAAATTCTGGAGGCAAATGCAGGGGAAATAAGGCGCGAGTTTATAGCAGTACAGGCGAAACATTTTATACCCAATATTGAGCAGTTATTTCCGGAGCAGATTCAAATTGCGGGAAACGATAACTGGAAAACTTTTTGGCTTATACTATATGGTTATGATATGGTTCAACACCTGGAAGAATGTCCTGTTACAAAAGCCTGCCTTGAAAAAATTCCCGGAATGACTTCTGCCATGTTTTCAGTACTTGAACCTCATAAAAATATTCCACCACACAGGGGGATATATAAAGGTGTGCTGAGATGTCACTTAGGGCTTATTGTAGAAGCGCCCGAAAAATGTAAAATGGTGGTGAATGGGGAAGAACAACATTGGCAAGAAGGCGAATGCATGTTTTTTGACGATACCTTTATGCATATGGCAGTGAACGATTCAACCAGCAAAAGAGTAGTGTTGTTTATCGATTTTTTAAGGTCATATCCCTTTCCCTTTAACTATATAAATTATTTTGTTTTTAACCAGATTGCTAAATCGGAATACATTGGAGAAGTACTCGTAAATTCAAATGAATTGGATGGGGTAAATTACAAGCCAAGAAAAATAAATTATTTACATCACCTGTCGGCAACTACATAACGTGAGAATCGCGCATTTTTTTCTTTGATGGGGCCTTACCCCTGATAGGAGCATATGGTAATTCCTGGGGAGAAACTGAATTTTCTTTTATCCAGTAAGCTTTGTTCAGGCTCAAAGAATGAAAAATTTGGGCAGTTGTTGTGCCCGGCCAAATAATTTCAAGAGACTCAATCGATTCAGCTTTGCCTAAACCAATAAGTTGCTGAAGTGATGAGGCGCCGTAACTACCACCTGTGCCGATTTTTGTATAAATATCGTGTTTACCCGCTGCAGTTTTAACCGTAACCTTTATCCTACTTCCAATTGCAGAGCGGTTAGCCTTTGTCCCTTCAAGCTTTAGCGATATCCACTTATTGGAATTGCCGGGATTTTCAAACAGGGCGCTCCAATACCCATCGCCTGATAAAAATCCACCAAACCGGGCAAAAATATCGTTATCCCCGTCGTGGTCGATATCGCAAATGGCGATTCCATGCCCCTTTTGCAAATGACCGGTACCGCTGGCAGAAGTGACATCCGCAAATTGCCGGCCTTCAACATTTCGCAGCAGAATATTTGGAAAAAGCGCGGAATAATCTCCAAACCCGGTAGCCAGGTAAAGATCCGGATATCCATCTAAATCAAGGTCGCCATAGTTAAGGGCCATAGCATAAATAGAGCGGTGGATACCATAAGCTGCAGACATTTCCTTAAACGTTCCGTTTTTTTGATTGATAAATATTTTAGGAGGACTTACCGGTTCTACTTTGCCCTGGTATTCGGATGCCAATTTTACTTTGTCAATATCAAACCCGCCAACGTATAAATCATCCCATCCATCCTGATTAATGTCAAATGCAGCTACAGGAAAACTGAATTGAGGTTCCTGGACACCCGCTATGCCTGCCACCTCGGTAAAGTGCCACGTACCATTTATATCGGGTCCCTCATTTCTATAAAGGAGATTTTTACCGCCGAAATTAGAAATGTAAAGATCCAACTTCCCATCGTTATTGTAATCGAACCATACACTGCCTTTAACAAAGTTGTCAATTTTAAGACCGCACTTATCACTTACTTCGCTAAAAGTTCCGTTACCGTTATTCAAATAAAGTTCACAACTACGACCGGGGAAAGGTCCCGAAAATTCATTGTCATTATTTTCGTGACCAACAAATAGATCAAGCAGTCCATCATTATTAAAATCGCCCCAACATGCAGTATGGGAGGGTTTAAAAGATAACAGCCCTGCTTTGATAGTTACATCTTCAAATTTTCCGTTGCCTAAATTCTTTAAAAGCGATGCCGGCTGTACCCCACCCAAACCTTGCCAGCCTCCACGCATAATAAATATGTCGTTAAGGCCGTCGTTGTCAAAATCAGCATGAATTGTATTTACACCGCCCGTAATTCCACTTAAGCCTGCTTTCTGGGTAAAATCAATGAACCCCGAGTCTGGCGTTTGAATATATAATTTAACCCCCTCGTTCAAATTAGAGGAGGTGCAGAAAACATCCGGCAGCCCATCATTATTAAAGTCCTCTACATCGGCTCCCCCAAAATGACCAAAATAATCGACCCCTTTCTCTGCAGCAATATTCCGGAATCGCGGAAAAACATTGCCCCTTGAGTATTTCTCGAGATCAACCCGAAATTTAGATGGAACGGCTTCGGGATATTTATTAACCGTCATCGCAAGAAGATTAAGCAACCAAACATTGGAATCGCTTTCGGCGTTTTCGTCAAGCGCCTTTAATAAATATACCATTGCACTATCTGATCCCGATGGATCTAAATGAAGAGCCGCAGCATCGAAAGGATAAATGCACGAGGTGGCATTATGATTGGTTAGACAATTTTGCACTTCGCCTTTTCGCATATAGGAAATTGCCAACGCCGTAAATAAATGACGCCTTGACATTTCCTCCTTTGATGTAGATGATTTGTCACTGTTGTAAAGCAAATTCGTAAAGATTGAAATGGCAGTGTCGATCTGGTTATTGAATAATAGCTGATATGCCAATTCCATTCTGCATTGATTAATGAACACTGCCGGGGAATCTCTTTCGGCCAGGGTTAAACGTTGCTGGCACAACTTAACAGCTAAATCATTCCTTGTAAAATTTTGAGGAAATATTTGCTGCTTGTATAGACTATCCAGAATAAACTTCATGCCGGTAAGAGGCGGTCCACAGGTAACCGATGGTACCCCATGTGGTTTATCGCGATTACAACCGGTAAACAATAACATTAACAGGCTACCAGAAAGAAAGATGTTCCTGAAAATTTTAAACATAAGGATGATAATTGAAATTAAGTTTTTTGCACATTTATAGAATAAATGCGAATGGGAAAATATAAAAATCCGGACTGAATATGGGTTAAATTAAAACAGCAGAGATTCAAACCTTCGGAAAATTGAAATATATTGCAGTTGTGAATTACAACTCACCTGGCCTTTCGGGCAAACCGGATGATAAATTGCAAAACAAGCTGATTTCACTTGATGAAATGTACCGGCTTGACGTTGAAACGATAAGAGAATGGTACAAAGAATATGTCAATCCCGGTGTTGAAGATGTGATCTATTCTTTTTCGTTTGGAGAGGACCTGGTTGAGGAGGCTGAAGGGGCATGGATGTATTTTAAAAAGAAGGGAAAGGTATTTGATGCTACCGGGGGTATGGGCGTTCTTACCTTAGGGCATAATCATCCCCGGATTCTTGAGGCGCGTATAAAATTTCAGCAGGCGAGGCGAATGGAAGTACACAAAACCGTTTTCTCGCCATACACAGCGGCACTAAGCCATAACTTATCTTCCTTGTTGAATGGGAAGCTGCAATATTCCTTTTTTTGCAACTCAGGCGCAGAAGCAGTAGAGGGCGCCATAAAAACCGCGTACAAATATCACAACGGGAAAAGAAAGCACATACTTCACTCCGGTTCGGCTTACCACGGAAAACTGTTGGGAGCGGGTAGCATTACAGGTTCAAAGGAAGTTCATTTTAAATTTCCAGTTATCGGGGGAACACACCCCTTTGTTTACAACTCCATTGATACCCTAAAGCAATTAGTAGATCAGTTGCGCAACGGCGGTGGTACTTCGGAGATATACGCTATCATAGTAGAACCCTTTTCTGTAAGTACACTTACTGCAGCTGAAGATGATTTTTTGAAGCAGCTAAGAACGATTTGCGATAAAGATGATATAATCCTGATTTTTGATGAAATATATAGTGGCTGGTACAAAACCGGGCCTTTATTTTACTTCTTAAAAAGCGAAATCTACCCTGATATACTTGCAATTTCGAAAGCCCTTGGCGGGGGAAAAGCTTCCATTTCGGCTTTTGTTTCCACCAGCAAAGTATTTAAGCAGGCTTACGGAAATACATCCGATGCTTTTCTTCATTCAACTACTTATAATGGCTTTGGAGAAGAGTGTGTTACTGCCATTGAAGCGATTAATACCATGCTGGATGAGAATGTTGCAGGCAGAACGACGTTAATAGAAAAAAAGATAATTGGCGCCTTGGAAAATATACAATTGAAATACCCTGATAAAATAATTGGCTGGAAAGGAGCAGGAACATTATTTGGGATGCAAATAAAAGTGGTGCCTGATTCTTTGGGCAAACTGGCAGAAATTTTGCCAGTTGGTTATACAAGAGAAAGGCTTTTCATCAGCAAGCTTGAAGCTGCTGTGTTTTGCGATTATCTTTTTAGACATTATAGTATATATACTTTTTTTGGCGGCCAAAGCGAGGTGTTTGTGCTTTTTTCAC
Source organism: Bacteroidota bacterium (assembly GCA_028288545.1). GTDB lineage: Bacteria > Bacteroidota > Bacteroidia > Chitinophagales > LD1 > Bog-950. The sequence goes on along the minus strand of JAQBNQ010000113.1, from coordinate 2,694 downwards.
CTGCCGCTATTGTAAGCGACGATGACCTCAATGCAATGCTTGCAAAAATTGATGATGCTGTTGCACGTTTTTCGCTAATAGATGTGGTTGACTTTGCGATAAGGAAGTTTCGGAAAATGGTGTTTTAGATAACTTGTTTCATGCTTGCCGATGTAACCATACAACACTATACCAGTCACCGGACCGTAAAAGGTTTTTGGGTACAACCGAATAATGCTGACGAAGCATTGAGCGCCCTGCACTTTGCAAAGCAGCGCGGGTTAAAGGTTTGCCCAATGGGGGCACAAAACAGCTTCGGAGATATATTTTTAGCAGATGGTCAGTTACACATTTCATTGACCAAAATGAACCGCATAATTGATTTTAACCGGGATAAAGGCGAAATTACCGTTGAAAGTGGTGTAAGGATATGCGATGTATTGAGATTAGCACTTCCTGCCGGGTATTACCTGAGCGGGTTAAGCGGATCTTATTCGGATACAGTAGGGGGAATGACCTCATCTAATTGTCATGGAAAAGACAGTTGGAAGCATGGCAATTTCGGAAATAATATTTTGAACCTGAAACTGATAACAGCAACCGGAAGTATAATTACCGTTGATAAAGAAGATGAATTGATGAAAGCGGTATTGGCCGGCCTGGGCCTGATGGGTATCATTATTGAGATTACCTTGAAATTAAAACAATTACCCTCCCTAATGGTATCAGCGAGCGAAAGAAAAATGGATATCAAAGCTCTTGCGGATTTTGAAGATACCGTAGTGGAACATAAATACGCCTGGATAGATATGTTAAACTCATTTCAAGCTTCAATTGTACGAACCGCCGCTTTTGATTTAACCCGTGCCGGTGAAAGCATGAAGGGTGTTCTTTTTCCAGTAATAAAAACGAACATTGCGGGCCTGTCTCCTAAAACATTCTGGAAATTGGTTTCTGTTTTGTGGAATCCTGCAACCTATCCCCTTTTTAATCACGTAGTCGGGGCTGCACATCAGGATGGAAAAACCAAACACCAGTTTGTGATAAACTATCTTTACCCCTGGCGAAAATACCCGGGTAACAAATATCTTTTTAAGCAAAATTCATTTTACGAACTTCAAACTCTCTTTCCCCGCGAAAAATTTCTAAGCGCCTTTACTGATATAAGAGAATTAGTAAAAGCATTTAAGATTTCCCCCGTTTCAAGTGCAGTAAAATGGCACCGGGCCGATAATGTGTACCTGTCATTTAGTGGGAACGGCCTTTCAATTACAAATACCTTTGACTCTGTTTTGGTTAATACCGTTAAAGGAAAAGATTTTTTGAAAAAATATACTGAATTAGTTACTTCTTTAGACGGGAAATTTTACCTGTCGAAATACCCGTATATCAGTCCTAACCAGTTGAAATATTCGTTTCCCGGTTTTGAACAGTGGCTAAAATTGAAGCACGAATTGGACCCCGAAAATATTTTTCTGTCAGATACAGCAGCTAAATGGATTACAGCTTAGTTATACCGGTTTACAATAGCAGCAAAACACTACGGGAGCTTTACCTGCAGCTTAGCGAAGTGATGGCAAAAATGGCAGACCGCTATGAAATCATTTTTGTAGATGATTGCAGCGGGGACGATTCATTGAAAGTTTTGAGGTCTATCAAAACGGGAGATAAGAATGTGAGGATACTGGCTATGCAGAATAACGCTGGCCAAAACATTGCCACCCTCTGCGGAATTGAACACACCAGGTATGATGCGGTAATAACTATGGATGATGATTTGCAGTATTCACCCGGGGATATTTTGAAATTGGCGGCAGTTTTTAATAAGGGGAAGTATATTATTGTTTATGGCAATCCCGAAGTAAGGACACCTGAAGCCCGGTTTAAAATACTACCTGCAGTGGCACGGTGGGCATTTAACCAGGTCATTTTACGTTCGCATCGAAAGGTGAAGTACTTTCTAAGTTACCGCATGTTCAGCAAGTCAAAAATGGCTGCGGTGATGCCTAAGGGTTTGAATATTTATTTCGTTTGGGAAATACCTGCCGAAAAAATGGGCAATGTTAACGTTGGACATAATCCATCTCAACGCGGTGTAAGCAATTATAATATTGCGAGGCTTTTTCTTTTTTTTTCGCAGTATATATGGTTTAGTCTTTTTCGTTTTAGCAATGCGATGATTGCATTGAGTGTTTTATTTGCCGTATTTACTATAGTAAAAGTCTCAGGACATATTCCGGATGCAAAATTTTTAATTATCATACCTTTGGTCGCTTTCATGTTGAGCATGGGGGTTTATTTTTTTTCTCGCCTGCAGGTAGAAGGCAAGAGAAAACCACAGTTCAAATCTGTGGAGGTTTAAAAACTCTTTCATCAATTTTAACCAGATGGGTTATATCCATTTTTCAAAAGACGAGAGCGGAATATTCGGATTAAATTTCGGAAGGGGAACTATTGCCAATCATAATTGGACGGTAAGAGAATTACAAAACGAGATAATAAGCAACCGGTATGACATGGTGCGGGTAAAGATCAAGTCCGACGATTCAGCCGTTTTTGAAAAAATCAATCAACTTGGTTTTCCCTATTTTGTCTACTCAATTATACTCCGCAATCAAATAGAAATTACCGGTGCCGAATATTTTGATGAGGCTGAAATCGGGTTCGAGCTTTTTGATGGATTAAAACACGAAAACCTTCAACTCTTGGTCCGCC
>JAQBNQ010000007.1 GCA_028288545.1 Bacteroidota bacterium | reverse complement strand
ATTCAAAAGTTCTGATCCCGAATTAGCTATTTATTCAACCATCATTGGCTTTGTTTTTTTGGGACTAACCGGATTAGGATTTATATATAAAGTTTCAAAAAAGACAGAAATTTTTGACTTTATATTTTTATGCTACCTATTAGTTATTTTCCTGTTCTCTTTTGTTTCAGACTACCGGTATATCGTTCCGATCCACATCTTTTTGATGCTGTATCTGTTTACGGGTTTAAAATACTTAGCCGCCAAACTCAGGCTTCGCCAAACAACGATAGCGCAACTGATATTTGTAGCCCTTATTCTGTTTATGTACTCAGATCACCTCCATTACATTTGGACTACGCGCAACGATATACTGGAAGGGCCATATGAACCGATTTCGCAGGAAACTTTCGCTTATCTGCGGACGCATATTCCGGATGATCAAATCATTGTATTTAATAAGGCCCGGACACTCGCATTATATACCGGCAAAAAAACCACTATACATAATTTTAACGCAACTTCAAGCGAAAATTATAGGCGGCTTCATGCAATGGGCGCCCGTTATTATTTACTTAATCCAAAGGTTGACGACTTTAACTACGTAGCTCTTATCCGGTATAAGCAAAAAGACTTTAAACCCATTTATCAAAACTGGCAGTTTACTCTGTTTGAGGATACTACGGCCATTCGGTAAAGTGTCTGCTTAGAAATTAAATTCCCGCCATTGCTTACCGCACTGATATAAGTACACCGCCGGGCTACTCTGCGACTTAAACTTAACAGTAAAAGAATGGCCCCATTCGTCCACCCTAATATCATAGCGCTTATTTGAATAGCTTGTGGCACCCTTTCCATTCTTCCACCACCAGTTACCCCATTGGGCCAGGGTTACCTGCAACTCATTTGGTGCCAATTTTTTGATGGTCACCGAATCTGTAACGCTCAGCATATTGTATTTTAAAAGCTCCTCCACGGTGTCGCAAACAATTCCGCGTATAAGCAGTGCATCTTTAATGCCGCTGCTTGTATCATCACTTCGGTACATATAGGCCCCGTCAAGGTTATCGGGCAAATTCAGAATAAAAACTTTAGGCGACTTTTGCCATTTGTATGTTTTAAGAAGATTCTCTTCTACCTGTCCGGCGTTCTTCCAGCTTGTTACATTTTTGTTCAAAAAGAAAACGTTAATCCCAAGATAAACAAGAACTATTCCTGCGCCATAGGGCAAAAAGGAAAAAGCCATTACGACCAGAGCCTGGCTGAAAAACACACCAAAAAAATACCCCAACCTGTCGCATTCATTATGAACTATAGAAGTAAAAAACAAATTAAGAACCGGTGCCAGCGCCATTACAGCGCAGCCAAGCATCAATAGCCCTGTTTGAACTCGTTTTGACAAACCATCTCTATAAAATATAAAAGCGATAATTATTACAGCAAAAAAAACCAATGAACCATACGCAAAATCAGAGGTTTCGAATAGGACATATATTTTGTTCATAGTTTCAAAAGGCCAGAACTGGCTGAACACAAAATATTTGGTCAGGTATTTGTTTAAATTGGCTAAAAGCAATTCGGGATCAGTGTTCAAGTGAGTTGCGGCACCATAATGACCCACCGCAGTGCCGAATCTGATTTTATTGAGAACCAAATACGCAAGGACTATTAATACTGAAATTGCCTGAAGGGAAAGAAATTTTTGCCGGGAAAAATTTACATGTCTGAATACAAGTAACAACGGAATACAAATAAATGGAAGTGCCAATGCCAACTCCAGGCAAAAGAGTCCCATTATATAAAAGAGCACGAAGAGCCAGGCATTTAAGGCTTTACCATAAAGCGCATATTCAACCATATTATTAAGCGCCAGCAATGTAAAAATGGTGCACAGCGGATAGTGAATACACGCTGCCCAGAGAACCGGCTCAGCATTATATGCGCTCAATAAAAACAATAAACTACCTAAGTAAGACACAATTACTGCAAAAGGAAGCCCCAGCACCCTGTATATCTTTTTGAAAAAAATAAAAGCCGTTGTCGCGGCAACGGCATGAGCCAGTATATAAAATGCAGCCCACCAGGCGTTATTAAAGCCGAACAATTTAAAACACAGGAAAAACACCAGGTGGTATAGATAATGCAGGCTCTTATCGCCAAACGAATAAAGCAAGCCATTCCACCCCATTACTTCGTATGAATGGAACCACCCCGTTACATCGGTAACCAACATTCCCTGGTAGCCTTTAAAAAAGAAAAGCATTCCGAGTAAAAAATAGCTGATAAATACAAGCAGGTTCCGCATCATTTCAGAGTAAAGAAAGCAAACCCCAACAAACTAAGTACGGGAATAGGCGAAATAAAAATTTTTGAAAGTATCTTGCGGGAAATAGGCTCTTGCACCCCGCAAATATATGTATCACAAAACTAAGGGAATAGTTCTTCATGTTATTAAGTACTCCGAAACCAGTGTTATTGCAAAAATATATACTGAAAAATTGGGGCTTGTGTCATATATCGTTAAAGGCGTCCGCTCGGCAAAGTCAAAACCCAAGGCAGCTTTGTTGCAGCCGCTTACTTTGTTGGAAATGGAGGTTTCACACCGGGAGAACAAACAATTACAGTACATCAAAGAGTTTACCCGCGCATATAACTACCAGTCAATTCCATTTGATGTGCTTAAATCTACGGTGGCGCTTTTATTGCTGGAAGTAATTTCCAAATCTATACGGGAGCATGAACAGAACGACGAAATGTTCCATTTCATTTACGAATCGCTTTGTGCGCTCGACCAATCCGAGAAACTAAACCCGGATTTTCATTTGATGTTTCTTGTTCAGTTTACACGCCACCTTGGTTTTATTCCACATGGAAATTTTTCGGATCAAAATCCATATTTCGAAATGACCGAAGGCGTATTTATCTCGCGCGAAAGCGAAAAAAATGTAATGAGCAAGAGCGAAAGCAGGTTACTCAGCGAGCTATTGAACGCCAATCTTTTTGACACAGGCTCCGCTTTAAAAACAAGCAGAACAGAAAGAAAGAAAATGCTTAAAAATCTACTTAAATATTACCAGCTTCACCTGGAAAATTTTTCATTGAGATCGCCTGATATTTTAGAGGAGATATTGGAGTAGGACCGTCTATTTGATAATGACAACTTTATCTTTCATCATTGTAAATTGGTCGTTTCCTATCCAGTAAACATAGTTGCCGGCTGGTAAGTTGGAAACATTGATGGTATTATTATTGCCCTCCAACTTTTGCATCAAAACAAGCTTCCCTTCTATATCAAAAAGCCGAACGGTTGCTTCCATTTCTACAGCACTAAATATATTTAAAATATTGCGGGCAGGGTTTGGATAGATACTCCACAAAACCGAACTGGTGGATTTCGGTTCATCCTGGATTCGTTTGCTTTTGTGCAATCCAGTTACTCCGTTATTGCCATATATACAACCTGAACCAGCAGTATAAATAATTTTGTGTTGCGCATTAAGTGGAGTAATCCCGCCTTTTGGTGGGGGGGATAGACTATAAAAGCCAGTATAGGGATTTGCAGAAAGTTTAAGCGTATCCGAACTAAAGTCAATTGCCGAGATTGTAATTTTAGTTGCAGCGCAGGTATCGATGGATGACTCTATTAGTAATGAATCTGTGACTGAGTTAGTAGTGAACATAGCGCCGCCCAAATAAAAATTTATAAGGGCCGGGTTATATAAAAGTGATAATTGCAAAGGCACATTAGCCGGTATGATCCGATTAAAGCTATTGGCGTAATTAAACTGCTGTGCAGTAACCACAGGGGCCGTATCAAGCAACTCGGCCGAGTAAAATTGAAAGTTGCTTATAGCATGGTTGTAAGTGAAAGAAGAAACTAAAAAAGGGAAGGAAATATCCTTTCCCCAAATAGCGCCCGGGGCTGATGCGGGTTTATTAAAAAACAACTGAGGCAATTTTGTATCGTACGAAGGATACCAGCTTTGTGTGGCACCGTAATACCGGATCCTCCCGCTGTTATAGGCTGCCTTTGCAGCCGCTAAAGAAAGATTCAGCAGTGTAGCAGGACCATTATATAAATAGAATAAAGTGGAATCCTGGTAGGCCGTATTTCCGGTAAGCTTGTACAGTTTACTAAAGTGCGAACATTGCACAGCCGCAGCTTCAATAAAATTTCGGTTGGATAAAACAGATGTGTCTATAATATATCCCAGCGTATCGCGGTATTCCATCCAGCATCCGGCACATAGTACTATCCTGGCATCAAAATTATCCAGTGGCACTTTCACAAATAAATCCTTATCAACCGATTGAAAATGCATTTGGTATTCCGAGATATCGGCTTCAGCAAAAATGGGTTGGCCGTTGAATAAATACCTGGATGATTCGGAGATGAGTGAAGTATCATTCATAATATCACTTACCGATGCATAGCCACAGGCTTTTGCCGGATTGCCTACAATAAAAACAGGAGTGCTTGAAGTCATATCCAGCATAATCGTATCGCCCCGGTGTTTTACCTCAAGCACCGTATGTAGCTTCAGTGAATTGATTATAAAATCAGTGTCACTGAAAAATTGTGTGGCCTCTAAAACCGCAATGGCTTCGCGGGTAAAATTCTGACATTGCCAGTTGTGAATAGATAATTCCGAACCGATCAGCGCATATTTTCTGGCATTGATGCTATCATCGGTAGAAGCTTCACTAAACATGGTTAACGTATTGATCCTGGATGGACTTTTGAGATAGTGAGCCACAAGGAACATGAGTTGCAACCGGGCAGAATCGCGATTAGTACTAGTAACTTTTGAAAGCAATTGACGAATAAGTGTTGCACTGTCAGAAGCATAAGGGTCCTTAAGTATTGGATATAAGGTAACCGCTTTTGAACTTTTATTAGTTATGCGCGACCATGTTATTTTACCCGGCGGATCACCTGGCAAAATTGTGTGCTTAGGCAGATAAACGGTTTGTACCTGCTGCGAATGGGCGAAGCAAACAAGAAAAAGCAGGGGAGCAAAAAATGCCTTTAAAATCATTTAGGTCTATTATGGCGTAACAAAGTATTGTCGCAATTGCCTTGTACCCCAATTTAGTAATAATTATTCACTATTTGACTTATAAGCCAAACCCTTATTGACTTTAACGTTATTGAACCCCCACCTTTATCCAAACCTTTGTAGCCTTGGTAAGCTTATCCTCCATTCTGCAAAAAATATTGCCTTTGGGTATCTGATATCGTGGAATGGATGCTTCAGATGAAGTTGCGTTGCACGATAAGGTTGGTTGAGTGGCACTGAACTTTTCCGTTAAATAAATTTTTGAAAGCAGGTACCTTCTATAAGGACCTTCCGCCTTAAGCGCAAGATTTAATATCGTAAAAACGATCACCACAAACAAGGCTTTCATCTTCCTAATTTACGATAATTATTCCATATCAGTTTTAGGTCTCGCCCTACCGAGTAGTACTTGGCGTATAATAAATTGATGTTCGATAAAGTTGAGGTATCAATATCCATCTGGCTAAAGTCGGCCGCTACCGTAATTACTCCCTGACGAATGGCCGGTAGCTTTTCGGTCCCGTTATCTGCATAGCCAACCCATGTCTTCCCCTCGCTCAAAACTTCAAACCAATTAGTAAGAAATCTTCCAAAATTCGGAATCATAAAAAGATTGAAGGGAAATAAAGGAATCAGGGCAATGCAAAGGGCCACATCAAACAAGCGCTTTTTTCTCTGGTTAACCGGCTTTGCCAGGTTAAGATTATGATTTACTGAATATAGGTCACCGGCCGTGTTTTTAGAATTACTGCCAATAAATGCTTCGCTACCCGGATTTAAAATCTTATAGTCAATATTGCTACCACACGCAAGTATGTTGTCAATAATTTGTTTGTAGGTAATATCGCGCGAGCAAAAAATAACTTCGTTAATTGAGTAAACTCCTGCCAGCTTTACCAGTTCGCTTTCATCCTGTACAAAAGCTATCACCTCGCTTTCGGCCCCGGCATCTTGCAATAGCTTTGCGGCTCTTTGACATTCGTCCGTTTTTCCAACCAGCAAAGCCTTCTTCTCATCATCATTTTCAATGGAAAGTGTTTGGTATTTTATGAGATGGTAGGTAGTGCGGGTAAGTACCATTTCCAGGGCGGTCCAAATAGCGCCCAACAGTATCATAGCCCTGGAAAAACGCCAATCGTTAGGCAAAAATCCATATATAGCGGCAATAGCAAGCGTTCCAAAAAAGATGCCTCGAAAAATATTCGAAATCCGGAACGGCTTATCATAGCCGCCGGCAATGAAAGTTGCCACTATCCATATTACTATATACACGGGAACAACGATGAAAAGAAAGCCGTCCGGATAATAGTTGTGGGGGTATTTTATCATGTCCTCCCAGTAGGTTTTCAGCAGAAAAATTCCGCCAAAACTGAGCAGGGCATCAATAATAAAGAGATAAGAAGAGGAAAAAACATTGGCCAGCACAGTTAAAAATCCTCTGAAAAAAATGGCAAGGTTTATAAAGGCTGAAAAAAAGCCCGATTGATTTCCGCTAAAATGTTTCCGGGCAAAAATGATCATGGCATTATAAAACACCTTCACATAATTTACGCTTCCTTTTTTAGTGCTTTCGCCCTTGTAATGGATAATGGTTGTACCGGCAAAGTAGTAGTTCTTATACCCCGCTTTAATAATGCGATACGAAAGATCTATATCTTCGCCATACATAAAAAAAGTTTCGTCCAGCAGGCCGGTTTTATCCAGGGCCTCCTTACGCATAAACATATAAGCACCTGAAAGAACTTCTACTTCATTGGTTTCATGTTCATCTAAAAAGCCCAGGTGATACCTGCCAAATATTTTCGATTTTGGAAACACTGCGGCCAAGCCAAAGGTTTTATAAAAAGCAACCGAAGGTGTAGGAAGTCCGCGTTTCGATTCAGGTAAAAAATTCCCTTTACCATCTATCATGTGCACTCCCAAAGCACCGGCATCAACATGGGCGTCCATAAAGGAAATACACTTTTCAAAAGTATCTTCGGCAACTACGGTGTCGGGATTTAATAAGAGGATGTATTCGCCCCCCGCCGCCTGTATAGCCAGGTTATTACCCTTTGAAAAGCCCAGGTTTACCGGACTTTCAATTAGTTTAACCCAGGGAAATTTTTCCCTTACGTAAGCACAGGATCCATCAGACGAGGCATTGTCAACTACCAAAACTTCAGCACTTACATTTACTATAGCACGTGCCACCGACAGCAGGCACTGCTCCAGAAAATATTTGACATTATAATTGACAATAACAATGGAGAGTTTCACGCGCTAAATTTAGCTAAATGCCTTTTGCGGCAAACAGAACGAAGAAATGAAAACTTTAGTTCGAATTTTTGACTAAATAATTTTCGTATGGAAGACGCGTAGCTATGGACCGGGCCAGGGTCATTTCATCGGTATATTCCAACTCTCCACCAAACGAAATACCGCGGGCAATAGTGGTTAGCTGCACATTCAGGTCCTTCAATTTTTTGCTGATATAAAATATGGTGGTGTCACCCTCAATAGTAGGGCTTAATCCCATTATCACCTCCTTAACGGTGCCGGAACGAACCCTGTCAATAAGCGACTCAATATTTAGCTTTTCCGGCCCCACACCATCAATTGGCGAGATAATGCCGCCCAGTACATGATAAACCCCTTTATAGATATTGGTGTTTTCAATGGCAATTACGTCGCGTATCGTTTCAACCATGCAAACAGTGGAGTGGTCGCGATGCACGTTACTACATATTTCGCACTGCTCATGGTCCGAAACATTGTGGCAGGTTCTACAAAATTTCACTTCGCTGCGCATTCGTGTTATGGTATCACCAAAAAGTCTCACCTTATCAACGTCCTGTTTAAGCAAATGCAGCACCAGGCGCAGGGCGCTTTTTTCGCCTATCCCAGGTAGCTTTGTAAATTCGGCTACCGCATCGGCTATCAGTTTTGAAGAATATTTCATTGCGCTGCTAAAATACGTGTAATTAGTATATTGTTCAGCAGGATGCCTGCTAAAGCTTTCAAAGTTTTGAAGCGGCCCTTTTATTTATTTTCGCCCGGACCGGGACACTGTTTTGGCGAATGTTTATTTAATTTTTAACTGAGGTAAATGAAATTATTTGTCCGCATCGGCGGAACGGTCACCTTCATAATTTTACTTGTATTGGCCATTCTGTTCTATAAAGAAAGGGCAACATTCCTTGATTTAGCACTGCAGAATTATTATTTCGTTCTATATAAAATATTTTTTATCCCCCATATGCGGTTTGGGGGTATTCTACCTCAAATTCCTCCATTAATAGTCCGCTGTTTTAATGGGTCCATTAAAGAAATGCTTTTGGCACATTCGGCGGGGTTTGTGGCTTTTTATTTTGCCTTTTTTGCCATTATAACTTTTGCTTTAAAAAACTACCGGATAGCTCTTATTTTCCTGCTGTGGCAACTGCTTTTGGTAAGTAATAATTTCTATTCCATTTCATCCGAAATACCACAGGGAGTCGCCTTTCTGCTTTTATATTTTGCCTGGCTCGAAAAAAACAACCCCAATCACTTAAACCGGCATCCCGTCCTTCATTTTTTGATTTTATTGTTTATCCAATTTTTGCATCCTTTACTGGTGGCTCCTATTTTATTCGTTCTTTTATATTCCTTTTATACGCATTACAAGTTTGATTTTGCAAAATATATCGCACCGGTTTTGCTGTCGCTATCGGCATTCGGCATCAGATTTTATGCGGGCAAATTTGATTGGTACGAAAGCTCAAAACTTAGCATTGTTGACGCGCTAAAAACCAATCTCCCAAGCCTTAGGCACTTGCCAAGTGTTCATAAACTTTTCCATTTGGCCCTTGGTGATCACCTGCTGTTTTGGATCCTTTTTGGGCTGACCTTGATATTTCTTTTTGTGGAGAAACGCTATGTAATTGGCACATTGCTTTTATCGTTTACCTGCGGATATTTGTTGCTGGTTTGCGTTACTAACCCCGATGCTGATGAGTTTTACCTGGAAAACATGGTGGTGCCCATCAGCATTTTTATGCTTTTGCCGTTTACTGATTTTGTGCTTAAAAAGTTGATTGATGTACAACCGGTTTTTATTCTGGTATTACTTTTTATTATAAGCACCCGTCTAATATCCATATACAACAAGCACTCCATTTACACTAATCGCATCAGTTGGTACAATAAGGAGTTTAATATAATGGACAAAACGGGGGAGAATAGAGTATTTAAGAGCGACGCCGATGTTCCCATGGATACATTGATTATGACCTGGGCATCGGGTTACGAGTCGCTCCTATTATCCTCTATAAACAGCCCTGACAGTGCCAAATGCTTGTCTATAACGCCCGACTTATCTGCATTTAAAACCAGTGTAAATTGCGACACCTTGCTTGTTCCAAGATGGGAGTGGCCAATACCAAAGGAGTCCCGGAATAGATATTTTAGACTTACCCGCGGTTATTATCAAATTATAGATAAATAAAAATCCGTGTATGATCACCATAATCATGCTTGTTCTTAATTAATTTTTTGCCACTTTCGGGGCTCGAATGAAACTAAGCATTGTTATTCCTGCCTATAATGAAGGCAAAACAATTCACCGCATCCTTAATAAAGTGGGGGCTGTGAAACTAATCAATGGCATAGAAAAGGAGATTATCATAGTTAATGACCGTTCAACGGATGACACAGAACAAGCCGTATCAGAATACCGGCTGCAAAATCCTTCTCTTAACATCCAGTACTATTGTCACGAGGTAAACAAGGGTAAAGGCGCAGCTCTTCACACAGGGATAAGCAAGGCCACCGGAGATTTTATCATCGTGCAGGATGCCGATCTTGAATACGATCCTGAAGAATTCAATATTTTACTAAAGCCGATTTTAGATGGTTTTGCTGATGTGGTTTATGGCTCTCGCTTTATGGGAGGCCGACCGCATCGGATCCTTTTCTTTTGGCATACCATTGGCAATAAAATGCTTACCTTTTTGTCTAATATGTTCACCAATCTAAATCTAACAGATATGGAAACATGTTATAAAATGTTTAGGGCCGAAGTAATTAAACCCCTCGATTTAAAAGAACAGCGTTTTGGCTTCGAGCCTGAGGTAACTGCCAAGATTAGCCGTTACCCGAAAGTGAGGGTTTATGAAGTTGGAATCAGCTATTACGGCCGCACTTATGAAGAAGGGAAAAAGATAAACTGGAAAGATGGTTTTCGCGCCATTTGGTGTATCTTAAAATACAATACCTGGAGCCGATAGCTTCTCTGCTTGCCCGTATAAATTTTTAATATTGTCTATGTCAAAAAAAACCGGGACTCACGTTTTAGAAAGTCCTGCACTTGCTTTAACACTTATGGCTGCGTTTTGGGCAGCTGCGGTTTTTTTAATATTACGTGCTAACGGCACCTGTGGCGAAGGCGATAGCATTGGCCACTATCAATATGCCCGATATGCTCCCATTCATCCGGCCCTGTTCTTTCACCACTGGGCAAAACCATTATTTGTCCTTCTTGCCTCTCCTTTTGCACAGCTGGGTTTTACAGGAATAAAGATCTTTAATGTCCTTGCCTCCGCGCTTACAATCTTCTTAACCTGGCAAACAGCCCTCCTTCTAAAAATAAAAAGAAATGCCCTGGCCGTTTTGTTCATGATCCTTTCGCCGGCCTTAATTACTCATTCACTTTCGGGTTTAACTGAGCCGCTTTTTGCTTTAGTGCTTATCGCTTCCGTTTTTTTATACCTGAAGAATAAGTATATTCTATCCATTCTGCTTATTTCGTTTCTACCATTCGTTCGATCCGAGGGATTAATGATTTGCGGGGTATTCGCGCTTTTACTCCTAATTGAAAGAAGGTTTTTTCTTGTGCCTTTACTTGCGGCCGGTCACGTTGTGTACAGCGTTGCGGGATATAAAATTCACGGCACGTTATTTTGGGTGTTTACAAAAATCCCATACGCCCGTTTAAGTAGTGCTTATGGCAAAGGCACTTGGGGTCATTTTTTTGTGCACCTTCCCCAAATTATAGGTATTCCGCTTTGCGGACTGCTTATTCTTGGACTTATTGCTTTGATAATTTCACTTGTCAAAAGAGTTTCGGTCCTTGACAATATCCGGGAATGGCTATTGATCTATGGATGCTTTTTGGTCTACTTTTTTGCGCATGTGGTATTTTGGGGATTAGGCATTTTCAACTCGTTTGGGCTGATGAGAGTATTGATTGGGATTTTGCCTTTAATGTGCCTGATAGAGTTGCGTGGTTTTAATCTTATTGACATTTTCCCTTCCCCCAAAGTAAAAATGGCTTTTTTAGTTATTGGCCTGTTTTGTATCATCGTTTTCCCTTTTGCCAAAAGTGAATATGCCTGGCACTACAAACGGGATTTTTGTCTAACCGTTTCTCAACAAACAAAGCTTGAGTTATTTAACTACGTTCAGCAAAATTTTCCTGACTATAAGCTGCGCAACTATTATTTGGATGCCACATATCTTGATGACTTGCTGGATGTTGACCCCTTCGATAAAAAGGTAAGCAAGTTTACCTGGGAGGCATATCAAAGCCCACCTGATAACAAGAGCCTGTTAATGTGGGATGACTGGGACTCTAAAGTGGAAATGAATTTGCCTTTAACTGCTGTTACCGGAAATCCAAACTGGGCCCAGGTAAAGGAGTTTTCCGGCAAAGAGGACTGGGGCGTTACCCGCACTATAATTCTGTTTAAGTCAACCGTGAAATGAACTGCGAACCATGATGAAAAGGATAATAACATGCTT
>JAQBNQ010000006.1 GCA_028288545.1 Bacteroidota bacterium | reverse complement strand
ATATTGCAGCGGCATCTTCTTTACTGAATTTTTCAACAACCTTTTGAATATTGGCCCGATGTTCGGCTTCCAGTTGTTCTTTAACCTCGTTAAACTTGGTTATAGTAATGAGCTTTTCATCGTTAAGCTTTTTAAGCTTGGCTAATTCGTCATTATAATGCTGATCTTGAGCTAATATCTCGTCGCCGTAATTATCATAAACGGCCTGTAACTGCCGTGTCAGGCTCTGCGCTTTGAGGTTTTCGGCCTCAGTTAGCGCTTTAGCCATCTTTTGTTTCTGGCTTTCTTCCGCTTTTCCCTGCCTGTCAACCATTTTTTGTACACGGGACTCTCTGTTTTGAATGGACTGTATTTCCGCTTCATGGGCATTTTTTAATTCCTGAACACGGTTTTTTGCATCGGTAATAGCCTGAAAATCTTTTTTACTATTTAAATTCTGTTCTTTTATAACCAATTCGGCATTTTTTTGCGCATGCTCAAGGTTATTTTTAAATATATTATCACTTACTTCTTTGGCTTTTTCGGCGATAACGAGCCGGTCTTTTTCGGCAAGACCCTGATCTCTGATCTGCAATTTCAATTTATCCAAAACACCTTGCTGTTTGGTCTTTTCTTCCGACCATTCGCGCTCTGCCTTGGTTAGCTTTTGCCTTTCTACGGTTATTGCTCCAGCTGCTACGGCAGCATCTTTGGCGTTCCTGGCAAAGTCGGCAATACCTTTACCCATATTGGCTATTTTATCAGTCGCGTTAGTCACACCGGTAAAGGATTGTATAACTCCGTCTGATACCTTTTTAAAATCAAGATGTATTATACCGTCCAGTATTACCGATATTGCTTTAAACCTATTAAGCACGTTGTCAACAATCATTTGACCCAAAGCTTTTAGGGAGTCTATCGGATGACTTATTGCATCGAATATGGTCTTACCGAATGCAGAAAAAACCTTAAGTCCCGCCTGCACAACTGCATTTATTTCGGCCAGTATTACTTGAAATTTCTTTGAACCCTCATTTGAACTCTCAAAATAAGCAACCAATGACCCCAGTGCTATGATCAGTAAGCCTATTCCGGTACTTGCTAATGCAAGCCGTAATAATTTCAAACCCGTCGTGCCTGCTTCAGTTGCCGCTGTTGATGCTGCTGTAGCAACTGTTTGTGCATCAGTGGCTACTACACTGGCCTCTTTTGCCGTAGTCGCTGCCAACGAAGCCTCAGTCTCGGTGATTTCACCAGCCGCAAGCCTCTCTTGTGCAACTTCATTGGCCTTAGCAGCAATAGCACTTTCTTCGTTAGCAATAACTAATGCCTCCTGAGCAACCTTATTTTCCTGAATAATTGCATTGTGCTGTAAAAACCCCTGGATAGCACCTTTTTGTATATCAACAAATCCTGACAATGAATTACCCGCATCTGTAAGGGCCTGTGGCATAAATCCGAAGCCGCCAACTGTACCTGTTATGCTGCCAGTAAGTTTCTGCAATCCGTTTGATGTGGTTTGATGAGCAGTATTTAGCTTACCAAGAGCAGCTTCGTAATTACCGACGTTCATTGTATTATCGCCGTATGCCTTTCTTTGCTCTTGTAGGGTATCTCTAACCGATTTTAGACGAGATTCCAATTCCATGGCTTTGATAGAGGTGGCTCCCTCAGCCTGTGACATCTTAGCAAGTTCAATAGTTAGCGTTGCAACTAAGGCCTTGTTTTGATCAATAGAATTTGTTTGTGCTTTAAACGCCTTAGTAGCATTATCCAATTCGCGGTTATTTTCACGAATAGCTTGCTGTGTCAATCTTATTTTTGACGCTTGCTCTTGATAGGCTACCGAATTTTTACCCGATTCATCCGAAACAGACTTAAGCTTTGCTTTTAATTCGTCAAGCGTAGCGTTAAGTGCCGCGGAGTTCTTTAGCAAGTCATCTGACTTCGCATTAACGTCGATCAGGATGGTTTTTTTTATATCTTCAGCCATTATTTGGGGTATTAAATAATTATAATCTTATAAGCTCGACCTTAGTAGGCTGGCCTTTCTTCCAGTTTTCAATTTTATTAATGTAGAAATAGGCGCTATCCTGCTCCAGGTAAATGGGTATTAACAGGTCAAGCTCCAATATATCACGCGGGGTTAGTAAAAAATAGCGTACCACT
Source organism: Bacteroidota bacterium (assembly GCA_028288545.1). Taxonomy (GTDB): domain Bacteria; phylum Bacteroidota; class Bacteroidia; order Chitinophagales; family LD1; genus Bog-950. The sequence continues at coordinate 1,210 of JAQBNQ010000006.1, read as the reverse complement.
TTTTTGGTTTGCTGTAATATGCGTTCTATTTCCGGATAGTATTTACTCCTCAAGCCCTGTAATGCGCCGTTATTACCCGGCAAGTCTTTCCAGGCTAAATTTTCTCCATCTGGCTTATAGAAATAAGGCACAGAAACAATGTCATTTACGGTGATATCATTAGCCGTGTCGCCGTCCGTAAAGGTTACAGACTTTCCTCCTAATGTCCTCAGATCAATCTTCTGATCAATTAATATTCTTGGTTTTGTAGATATGGTGAATTCTGTTTCGCTGCTTTGTGTATCAATTTTTAATATTTGAGCTATGGTGCCCCCATACCATGGCCTGTTGATACTGGCTGCGAATACGCTTGTAAACAGATCTGCCTGCTGTACCGTGGGGTTGATGGTTTTATTATTAATGTCGATATGATCATCGGCAAAATACTGCGGTAATGTGGTTCTTGGTATACCATCATCATCTTGGTATCTTAGCCAATTTACCTGTGAGTAATCTCCTAATAAAAAGGTTGTTTTCTTACCCTGATTAACACATTTAAAGGTCCAGTCCTTAGCATACGGGATGTTATTTACGATGTCCCTGAAAGATGAAAAGGTAATTTCCTTATTAACATTGTCTGTTTGGCAGGTAATGCCGAAGCGTTGCAAGGTATCTTTCAGCAGGTCTTTTTGCGATATATCTGGTAATATCCTTTCGCATTGAATTAACTGGTTATATAATACATTTTTCTCATTGGGTACAATGGTAAACTGGGCATCTTTATAAAATAAAGCATATGTACTTTTAGAGTTTGTTCCAACATTGTTAATGTGGCAGCGAACAAATATCTTTTGTCCCGGCACTAATGAAAAGTCGTATGATATTTTTTGATTCTGAAATAATTGCTCCCCTATAATTCCGCTTCCGCTTCCACTTAACCTGGTATAATGTTCATCCATTGTTATAGTAACTGCCGCATAGTCATTCATTGTACCGTCCGGATCCTGTACAGTAAATTTTATATCAACTTCTAAAGGAGTGCCCGTATACCGCCCCCTTACATACATATTAAACAACAAGGTTGCTGTAAATTCTATATTCTCAGTGGCCGTATAATAAGTTTGATTAAAATTTATAACATTATTAAAAATATCCGGCAAGCTTCTATTTTGATTCATTACCTGGTTCATTCCATTTGTGGTAGCCAAACCCTTTACCAGTGTATTTTGAT
>JAQBNQ010000644.1 GCA_028288545.1 Bacteroidota bacterium | reverse complement strand
TTCAGCCTTAATGTTCAGGTTGCATTTTGCCGCATCACTAAATGATTTAAAAAAATGAAAAAACATTTCCGTTGGCACATCTCCTACTTTCTCCCTCTTAAAGTCGGCATCCCAAACAATGTAATTCCGCCCACCAAAATCAACAGCCACTTGCGCCAGTGCATCATCCATAGGCAAACAAAATCCATAGCGTTCAATCCCACGTTTATCGCCTAATGCAATTAAAAAGGCTTCCCCCAGTGTAATAGCGGTATCTTCTATTGTGTGGTGCTCATCTATATGCAGGTCGCCCATAGCCTGTATCTTCAAATCAAAACCACCATGCCGGGCAATCTGATCAAGCATGTGATCTAAAAAATTAAGACCAGTTGCGATTTCTCCCTTACCTGTCCCATCCAGGTTTATTTCAACTTCAATAGAAGTCTCCTTTGTTGTCCTGTTATGTTTAACCAACCTATTGGTTCCGGCTAAACGATTGTAAATATCTTTCCATTTTCCGGCATCGCCCTGGCCTTTATCCGAAAACATAATATACTCAATCCCGGTTTTTTCCGACAACTCTTCCGCTCCCTTTGCACCAACAGCATAAGATGCTTTGACATCATATTGCCCAACTGTTGCAAGGTCTAATTCACTCATCTTAACACCTTCGCTATCCAATGCAGCTATTACAAAGTTGAACAGGTTAGCATCAGTAGTTTCAGATTTGAAAATTACCACTTCAAAATTCAGTTCAACTGATATTTTAGCTATGTACTTCAATACAAAAGAGTGCAATCTACCCTTTGATGAATTATTATTTTCATCAGCGATAGCGGCATCAAATTCAATGAAAAGTGCTTTTCTCATATCCCTATTTGTTGCAATGCAGTTATTAAAATTTCGTTCTGCTGCGGAGTTCCAACCGTAATGCGCAGGCAGCCTTCGCACAAAGTTATGTTGTTGCGGTTGCGCACTATTATTCCTCCATCCACCAGTTGGCCATATATTTTAACCGGGTCCGCAACTTTTACCAATAGAAAATTAGCATCCGAAGGAAATATTTTTTCAACCAAGGGCATCGCTTGCAGGGACGTTACAAGCCGGGTCCCTTCACTAATGGTTTCACGTATGGCATCATTAACCCAGTTAATATTTTCGAGCGCAGATAAGGCAAGGTTTTGAGTAGCCTGATTAATGTTGTACGGCGGCTTCACCTTGTTCATGTAATCAATAATTTTGGTCGAAGCGAAGGCCATGCCCAGTCGCAATGCTGCTAAACCCCAGGCTTTTGAAAACGTTTGCAGCACAACCAGGTTGGGATATTCAGTAAGAAAACCGATGCACGAACTTTGCTTTGCATAATTGATATAAGCCTCATCAATCACCACTATTCCATTAAACTTTTGAATTAGTAACTCAATATCTTCTTTATGCAAAGAGTTGCCGGTAGGATTATTGGGAGAACAGATGAATAACAATTTTGAATGGACGTCCGAATTTTCAAGGATAGCCTGAACATCCAGTTCAAATGACGGAGTCAGATTCACTTTTTTGGCTGCAACATTATTAATGTTGGCGCTTACCTCGTACATACCATAGGTAGGAGGACAAATAATTACATTGTCAATACCGGGCTCGCAGAAAATCCGGAAAAGAATATCAATAGCTTCATCGCTTCCATTCCCTAAAAAAATATTTTCGGCAGGAATGCCTTTAATGTTTGTGATGGCCTCTTTCAATTTCAATTGTAAAGGATCGGGATAGCGATTATACTCTTCGCTAGTGGGCGAGCCAAAGCTGTTTTCATTCGCATCCAAAAAAACACTTGCATGGCCCTTAAATTCATCGCGGGCAGATGAATATGGCTTCAGGTTAAGAATATTAGTCCTTACTATGCTTTCAACATCAAACATCACTTCTTTTTTAATTGCTTTAGCCGAACAGTAACTGCATTTTTATGAGCAAATAAGTACTCCGCAGCGGCCATTTCCTCTATTACCCATCCCAGCTTCCTGATTCCTTTTTCGGATATTTTTTGAACCGTCATTTTTTTAATGAACGAATCAAGCGAAACACCACTATAAGAGCGGGCATAACCATTGGTAGGCAGTGTATGATTGGTACCACTTGCATAATCGCCAGCGCTTTCAGGAGAGTAATTGCCTAAAAAAACAGAACCCGCGTTAACTACCTTTTTTAAAAATGAGCTATCATCCTTAATCGCCAATATCAAATGCTCAGGGGCGTATTCATTCACAATTTCCAGTGCCGCTTTACGATCTTTTACCAGTATAATTTTTGAATTTTTTAAAGCTGCGGCGGCCACTTCCTTCCGGGGTAATCGTTTCAATTGTATCTCCAGCTCTTTTAATACTTTATCAATCACCTGTTGACTAAACGTAACCAATATCGCCTGCGAATCGGGACCATGTTCTGCCTGCGATAAAAGATCGGAAGCAACAAAAGCGGGCACGGAACTATCATCAGCCACTACCATTACTTCCGACGGGCCGGCCGGCATATCAATGGCAACACCATTTTGTTGCACCAATTGCTTAGCCATGGTTACATATTGGTTACCCGGTCCAAATATCTTATCAACCTTGGCAATAGTTTTGGTACCACAGGCCATAGCGGCTATAGCCTGTGCGCCACCTGCTTTATAAATATGTGTTACTCCACACAACTGCGCAGTGTATAATATAGCATCGTTTATTTTGCCTGATGCATCGGGGGGAGTACACAAAACAACATTCCTGCAACCTGCAATTTTTGCGGGTATCGCCAACATCAAAATGGTTGAAAATAAAGGTGCACTTCCACCCGGTATGTATAATCCCACATTTTCTACGGGCCGGTTCTCGCGCCAGCAAATTACGCCCTTTGTAGTTTCTACTTTCTCTGCTTCAACAAGTTGTGCCTTATGAAATTTTGAAATATTAGCATGGGCAACTTTGATGGCTGCCTTAAGTTTCTTATCCGTCATTTTCACGGCATCAGCTATTTCGCTTTTTGAGACCCTTAAGCCTTTCACTTTTACCTTATCAAATTGAAGGGTGTATTTTATAAGCGCTTTATCCCCGTTTTCTTTTATATCCTTCAAAACAGCAAGCACCTGCTTTTGGATAAGTGCATGGCTTACCGATGGGCGTTTTAATAAATCTTTCAGCTTAACTGCTGTGGGAAATTTTATGACCTGCATTTTATAAAACCATTTTTTCGATGGGAACAACTAATATACCCTGTGCGCCCAATTTCTTCAATCCATCTATCTTATCCCAAAACTCATGCTCGCTGATTACCGAATGAACAGAACTCCATCCAGCCTCCGCTAAAGGAAGAATGGTAGGACTTTTCATGCCCGGTAACAGGTTAATGATATTTTGAAGCTGGGCGTTAGGCGCGTTTAGCAATATGTATTTGTTGTTACGCGCGGCCAATACGGAATTGATACGAAACAAAAACTTATCAAACAACTCCTTTCGTTCAGGCAGTATCTCCTTACCCGCCAGCAATACAGCCTCCGATTGAAAAAGCACTGCCGCTTCCTTCAACCC
>JAQBNQ010000615.1 GCA_028288545.1 Bacteroidota bacterium | reverse complement strand
CGAACGTGGTGGGCGGAGTTGCGTCGCTGAAACCGGTCGAGGTGGAAGGGCAGGCGGCGGGTTCGCTCTTTTTAAAATCAATAAAACCAGCTATTCCGCACATGGTTGCGAATGTAATCGTCTATCCAAGCCTTTCAAAGGATGGTAACTATTTTTTTAGATTTGCAGCCAAATTTGAATATGCTAAATTATGTTTCGCCTAAAACGGGCCAAACGCTTACTAAACAGAATAACGAATTAATATCCGGCAGCGGAGAGAGTTTTCCTGTGGTTAATGATATACCCCGTTTTGTTTCCCCTGATAATTATGCCAGTGCATTTGGACTTCAATGGAAAAATTTTGCCAAGACCCAGTTAGATAGCTTTAGCGGAACCAGTATCTCGCGGGAAAGGCTGATACGCCATCTTGGTTTCCCAATTGCTCAATTAAAAGGGCTAAAGGTACTGGAGGTGGGCTCGGGGGCCGGAAGGTTTACCGAATTGCTGGTTGAAAGTGGGGCTGAGGTGCACTCGGTTGATCTTAGCGCGGCGGTTGAAGTGAATAAAGAGAATATTGGTGATCACCCAAACTACACTATTGCCCAGGCAAGCGTTTACGAGTTGCCTTTTTTAAAGGAGAGTTTTGATGCGGTACTTTGCCTTGGAGTAATACAACATACACCAAACAGCGAAAAAACGATTGAAACCCTGTATAGCATGGTTAAGCCGGGGGGGCTGCTTTCTATCGACCATTATATATGGCGGATCAATTATTATTTCAACCCGGCAACTTACTATCGCTTGGTGCTTAAGGAGCTAAAGCCGCAAACTTCAAAAAAAATCGTTGATGCCATCGTAAATTTTTTCTTTCCCCTGCACTGGGCGTTTAGGAAAATCGGAGTTTTGGAGTGGCTCTTAAAAAGAGTATCGCCCCTTATTACGTTTATGCGAAGTTTTCCGGAATTAAGCAAGGACCAGCAATATGAATGGAGCAAACTTGATACTTATGATTCGCTGACCGACTATTAAAAACACCTGCGTTCTCCAGGCCAAATAAAGGCGGAACTGGAAAAACTAGGGGGCCAAAATATTGTAATAAAGCTGGATGGAAATGGCATAGAGGCCCGCTGCACAAAACCCGCCAGATAATCGATGAAATGAAAAAGAAAGCGTTGATTTTTTATACCGTACGATCGACGTTTGTAAAGAAAGATATCGCGATACTTTCGGAGAAATTTGACGTGATAGAATTTGATTTTTACACTGCCAAAAAATCGGGTACTCCATTAAAATTTATAGCTCAAAAGCTGTTTTTGTTAAAGCATATTTGGGGAGCAGAAATTATTTTTTGCCAGTTTGCAGGCTATCATTCGTTTTTACCCGCGCTTTTTGGAAAGATTTTTAGTAAACCGGTATTGATTATAGTTGGCGGAACAGAAGCCCATTATTTTCCTGGTATTGGATATGGCAACTGGCAGAAAGGTTTATTAAAAACTTTTACTGCGTTTTCCTTACGCCTCTGTTCGCATATTGTGCCCAAGCACAAAACCCTGATGTTTACAGATTACAGCTATGATGAAAAGGAACCAAGTCCGCAAGGCATTTACGCCCGTTTACCAAAATTAAAAACGCCTTATACCGAAATTACCAATGGCTATGATGCAGATAAATGGATTTGCAACATGGAAAAAAAGAAACGGACATTTATAACGGTGGCTACAGGATGGGAATTTCCTTTTCAACAACAGCTAAAAGGTATTGACCTTATTGTTGAGATAGCTCCGTTTTTCCCCGATTGTGAATTCATGATTTTGGGAGTACCTGATCCCAAAATTATCATTACTAAATCATCCAATATAAAGATAATGCCTCTGGCCAAAAACGAAGACCTTGCGTCCATATATAGTAAATGTGAATTTTACCTGCAATTATCTATGGCCGAGGGCTTTCCCAATTCGCTTTGCGAAGCGATGCTATGCAAGTGTGTACCTATAGGGTCAAATGTATTTTCCATTCCTGAAATAATAGGAGACTCTGGTTTTATTTTGACAAAGAGAAACACTGAGGATTTAACGCAACTAATTAAACACGCCATTGGCTCCGATACACTTAGTTTGGGTGAAAAGGCAAGAAAGAGAATTGTTGAAAATTATTCGATTCGAAAGAGGAGAGATAAACTACTGGAACTCTGCAAATAAACAGAAACCTCTATAAAAAAAACATGGTGCACTTCAACTAGTGAAAGTGCACCCATGCAAATGTCAGCAAAACATTTAAATTCTTTTATTCAGACCGGCAACGCGCCCAAGATTTGGCTATTTTGTAAAGACCTCATCATCCAAATTTCCGTAACTGTACAAAGATGGTAATGAATGAGGTTAACTCAAGTCACACTTCGCAGGCGCGTCAAAAAGCGGTGTATATGTGGTAATATTTGGAGCAAACGTGTTGCTTTTGATGCAACCATGTTTTAACATTTTAGTGTTTAAACATGCATTTGCTATAAAACGTTCTTCAATATAGCCGATAGTGCATCCTTTCTCCGGGCTGCCACCGGGACATGGCTTTCGTCAGACATTACTATTTCGCCCCCTTTACCCTTCAAATAAACAACCACGTGATGAATATTAACAATGTGACTATCATGTACCCTGATAAAGCCTTTATCCGCCAGTACCTCTTCAAATCGTGTTAGTGGCTTTACAACAATGTGTTGTTTCCTGTCAGTAGTAAATACCACCGAGTACTTATTGGAAGACTGAATGTGAATAATAGAATTAATATCTATGAAAGATGTCCCGTTTTGAGTGGGAAGGACAAGTTTATTTTGACCAAACTGTTGCAACGATTCAAGCTTAGGGTCCTTTTCAACACTATTTCCCTCATTAAAAGCTACTTCCTCGTACCTGGTTATTGCTTTAGCCAATTCCGGCGGGTTAATCGGTTTCATCAGGTAATGCAGTGCCGGATAGCTAAAAGCCTTAGCACCAAATTCCTCGTAGGCCGTGGTAAAGACTATATATTTTCCTTTGCCCAATTGAGTGTCTCTCAAAACTTCAAAAATATTTCCATCCAATAATTCAATATCAGTAAAATATAGGTTGATGGCCTTATCGTTAAAGAGATCCCTGGCTTCCTGAAGAGTTTTGCCAAACTTAACCACTTCATACTCCGGGTGCTTGCTTTTTAAAAGAGCGGAAAGGCTTTTCGCACCCAGGGGTTCATCCTCAATAATGGCACAATTGATTGTTCTCATTTGATATCTTTTACAGCTGGAAACAGTACAGTTACTATTGTTCCTGTTTCGCCTGTTGCTAAATTACTTTTATCCTCCGTTTTTACATCCCAAGTGCTACTATTTAACTCACTGATAATCTTTAACCGCTCACTTACATTCTTCATGGCCAAAGAAAGGTTATTATGCCCCTTTTCGGTACTGGCTCCTTTACTGTTGATTCCGACACCGTTATCCTCAACCACACAAATGATCTGTCCATTTTCCTTTTTAAAATCTATGCTTATACGACCTGGCCTACCGGATGGAACTATGCCGTGCCAGATGCTGTTTTCCACCAATGGTTGTAGGATCATTGGTAAAATCTCCTTTTTCTCAAGGTCTATTGAAATATCGATATTGATCTCATATTCAAATTTATTATCCAGCCTTACCTTTTCCAAATCCATATACTCCTTCAAACATTCCAGCTCTTCTATTACGCTAATGTATTGCTGTTTTGAGTTGTTTACAATTTTTCGGATCAGCATAGAAAAGGAACTGAGCATATGGACAGCATTGTCTGTATCCTTGCGGAGAATGTAATATTGAATGGAGTTAAGAACATTGAAAATGAAGTGAGGATTTATTTGGTAGTTAAGAGCCTTAAACTCAGCCTGCAAAAGCTTAATTAAGTTTTTGGCTTTCAGCCGCTGATAATTAAACACCAAATAAACCAGCATAACAACAACCAGCAAAATCAGCAAAAACACCAGCGACTTAAACAATGCCGTATCTATAAACCGCGGATGTATTATAAAATTAAGAGAGCGTATTTCTGAGCGGTATTTTCCAAACTTATCTTCGGCCGCGACCTCCAGTTCATACTCTCCGGGAGCGAGATTAAAGTACTGGATAAAGTTCTGGTTGGTATACTTCCATGCGCCAGAGCCATTCAATCTCACTTTGTAACGGATACCCGACAATG
>JAQBNQ010000609.1 GCA_028288545.1 Bacteroidota bacterium | reverse complement strand
CATTGTCTCAACCGGTTGGGGCTGACCGACGAACTCATATTGGCTAAAAAATAAAAATGCGGACACAGGATTTATCAAAGCCGATATCATAACATGGAAAGTGTTATTTCCAAAATTCCCTTCTCTTTAAGAACAACCTCAACATACGTTCTAATACGGCTACTTTAGCCGCCCGAATTTATTCGATAATGGCCACCACCCCCTTATCGTGAGGAACAACTAATTTCCATAGAGTCTCGATATTTCGAAGACTAACACTTACCGTATTACAAGACTTCAATAACCCTCCTGGCTTCCGCAGAGGAAAAGTAACTGCCTTTTCGCAATAGGTTTTGTAAAAATACTTTAACAAAATCTCGCCTTTTCGGGGATTGACAATAGGGTTTTGTTTTAATTGCTTTGCATGGAGTTCTATCTGCCGGCGATATTTGATAAACCGGAACACGGTAATATCAAAGAAGATACCAGCACAAAAACGCTTAACTTATAATTCTATGAATTCGATTACAATCCCCCTTTTGAATTTGTTTCTTCTTTTTAGTATTCCGGTTTTTTCCCATTCGCATAACGATACAATAACATTTAAAAAAGACTCGGTTTTTGTTATCAAACTTACAGCTTCCATTGCAGAAGGTTATTCATGGGAAGTAACCGGGATTGATACCACCTGTTTAAAAATTGTAGCGAAAAGCGAAAAAAACATGGACGGACAGAAAATAGGAGGTAATGGCCTGCAGCTATTTTCGATACTTGGAAGTAAAAGAGGGGTGTGCAAATTGGAACTAACCTATTGGAAACCTTGGCTCAGGGAAAAATCCTTAAAAAAACTAAGTAAGGCATATACAATAACTATTTATTAACTATTAAACCAATAATTATGAAAAAACCCATTCCCTGGCTGTTAACGGTATTTTTTACCGTAACAACAATGGCCACTCTTTTGAATGCCCAAAAGGCTCCCACAGTAAAAAGAACTCTGGCCACTACGTACGAGCAAAGAGAAGTTTCGGCTCCTCTGGCAGAGAAGCAAACGATTGCAGAACTCAGAAAGATTGTCTCCGAAAAGAAGCTTGGATTTACGATTGGATATACGTCGGTTGCCACAAAGAAGTTAGAAGTGTTAGCGGGTACTAAACCTCCTTCCGGCGACTTGCTTTTGAAAGTCAAGGAAAAGGCGGCAAACAAAAATGTAGCACCCGAATTTTTACGATTCCTTGATTCACTAAGACTTTTTACCATTTGCACTGCGAAGAATCCAAAGTATGATGCGAGAAATGATAAAATCGTTCCGCCGATCAGGGAGCAAAAGTGCGGCGATTGCTGGGCATATTCAGCCATTGGTAACTTAGAAATAAGCTATTACCGCGTAAATAATTTTCATCAAACCTCCTTTTATGACTTGAGCGAAAAGCAGGTTGTAGATTGTTTTCATTGCGGGGGTTGCGGCGGGGGCAACTACTATTGTGTTTTTGACCATTTAAAAACTACGCACCAAAAGATGATGAAAGAAAGCCAGGACCCTGATAACGGTGTTGATGGTACCTGTCCTACAGTTACTCCCGGTACTAGTATTGAACTTGCCGATTGGGGTGTTGTAGGCATTACCCCTACCGTTGAACAAATAAAGGAAGCAATCTGCACGTACGGCCCGGTATCCAGTTGTGTCTTAGCTACCAGTCTCTTTCAACATTATACAGGCAATGTTTTTGATGAAATGCCAAACGATAACCCAAATAATATCAATCACGCTGTAATAATAGTTGGATGGGATGACAGTAAGGGCGCATGGCTGGTTCGCAATTCCTGGGGAACCTGGTGGGGAATACAAGGATACTGCTGGATTAAATATAACTACAACAATATTGGCACATGGGTAAGTTGGACGGTTGCTAAGAAAGCGGTATCAAAGGATAAAGCGATTGCAAGAGCGGCTCTTCCAAAATAAACAAACTTCAAAAGGAATTTAATCAATTGAACAATGCTTTTTTGTTCGCTTAGATACTACAAACCACTAATCTATAGAACGCCTGATGCCATACGCATTGGGCGTTTGCTATTTTACACCGGAATCCGATACTGAAAGCAATATTTCCTGGACCGATATCAATCAGGCAGCTTACCTAGTAACTAATTTCTTTGTATCAAAAAGATGATCGTCTACAATCAACGAGTAATAATAATCTCCGACGGCTAACCGCTGGTTTCAATAACAGTCGCAGAACGGCCGCTTGTATTGCAATTTAAATTCTGCATAAGTACCCTTTCCACTCTTCAATTCTCGCTGTCTGGTAAGAGTCTGGAACAAAGTAGGGATAACACAAGTCGGTGAACCATCATCTGATAAAGGGACTAAAAAGTTCAGGAGTATTTAATTGTGTGGGCCTATACAGCGGTCTTTGAAATAGTTTAACTCCGCAGTTAACATTTCAACCTGCTTTAACTGGTCCTTCATGAATGCTTCTTGTTGATCCAGCATTTTCTTTTGCTCCTGCAAACTCTTTACAAGAGGAACAACAAAAGTGCTATATGAAATCTCATAAATACCTTCTGTCTCATTATCTGGAACAACCACTCCGTTAAAATCATACCCTGATTCTTTAGCTGCTTTAGCTACCTCCTGGGCGATAAACCCTGACTGACGGATCGCCTGTGACGGTGCGTAATTAGAGCGCGATAATATCTCTTCACGTTGGGAGGCTTCCATGTCATTCATTAGGTACTCATCTAATTTGCGTGTTTCAAGATTGTAAACCACCGGACGCAAACGGTTAATAAAATCCAAGCCCTTAACATCTTCAGTAACATTTGATTTAAATCTTCCGTCCGATATTGTGGCTGGTTGGCCAACTATGCTAACTATTGCAAGGTTTCCAAAGGCAACTTCAAAAGTATTATCTGCAATACACCCATTACCGATCGCAGTGACATCATTAGCGGTTAGCCCGGGATGTGAGTAATCTGCGTTAATTCCCAGGAAAGTACTGTTTTGATACGCGCTTAATGAATGGCCTGCAAAATAACCGAAAGCGGTATTATTGCTATATCCGTTTACATTTCCCAGGGCAGCATTCCCTCCGGCAGTGTTCTTTAAACCTGTGGTTTCCGTACTCAACGCACTGACGCCTATAGCGGAATTACAGACGCCTGTGGTCAGATTGCCTAATGCTAGGCTACCCAAAGCCGAATTGTAGCCATTCAGAGAGTGATACAAAGCCTGTGAACCAACGGCGGTATTATAACTACCTGTGCTGTTATTATTCAATGCTTTCCAACCTACTGCTGTATTGTCCTGCCCGGTAGTATTTGTAACCATCGCATTAACACCCATAGCCGTGTTTTGAATTCCTGTGGTGTTAAAGTACATGCACTGAGACCCAACGGCGCTGCAATTATCTGCGGCTGTACTGTTGAACATTGCGCCATAACCCACAGCCACATTGTTTATATGAGTCCCGGCCCCGGTATTATTGTATAAAGCCTTATAGCCCAGGGCATCGTTAGGACCGGTCGTATTTTTGTATAGTGCCTGGTACCCTAATGCCGAATTATTGTCGCCAGTAGTGAAGTACGCACTTTGAAATCCGGCTGCCGTATTACCTGCTCCCGAAATATTGGTAAAAAGCGATTGATATCCAATGCCAGTATTATTTGAACCACCCGTATTATGATAAACCGCTTGATAACCCAAGGCTGCATTAGCCGCGCCTCCAACATTCGAAAATAATGCCTGGCAACCCGCGGCGGTATTATTGATTCCGGTAACGTTATTATACAAAGCGCTCTGGCCCAAGGCGGTGTTCGCATTGGCTGACATATTAGACCAAAGCGCATAGGTGCCAACCGCTACATTATTAGAGGCAGTATTTGCCATGAGCGCCTGATACCCAAACCCCAGATTGTTAATACCTGTAACATTCTGCGTCAGTGCCAAGAAACCGAATGCATCATTGTTAGAACCCGTGGTGTTACTGGTCAGGCTGGAAAAACCAACGGAAGTGTTGCCATCTCCTGTATTTACCTTTTGCGAATTAGCCCCAACGGCCGTTGCATCCGATATGTTCGCATGTGCCATAAGGGTAAAAGCGCCAAGGGCACAATTAAAGCTACCGATGGCATTAAACTGAAGTGACTGAAAGCCTGCAGCAGTGTTATAATTACCATTTGTATTACTGGTGGCAGCCGTATTACCGATGGCAGTATTGCCGGTTGCACCTGATGCCGGAATAGCAGTTAATGCCCCACAACCAAAAGAATAGTTGTCTGTACCATTAATACTCAGATCATTGGCGTTGTATGAAACGTTTTGGGCCTGTGCCAGATTCAGGCTGCCTATAAAAGCAAGCAGAATGACACAGTGAGCGGCAATTTTTGTTTTCATAAATATCATATTAATACATTTATTAATTGTTAATCTATAATTACTTCAATACAGTCAGTTTCCTGGTATTAATTATACGTTCATCCACGATAAGTGAATAATAATAAGTACCAGGAGATAACTGATCTGTTTGCATGGTTAGAGAAGAGTTTCCGAAACTATGCGTACCAAAAGTTCTGACAACAGTTCCGCTCCAGTTTTTTAGTTCTACACGGGCTGCGGCGGCAGATTCGGGGATATAAAAAGAAATCACGGTGGCGTTTGTGGTGGGGTTTGGTACGGCATTGTATAACTCAGCAACTTTGCTTTGCGAATTGTTATTGGCATCTGTATTCTTACAACAATCCTTAATGTCCTGCATTTGAGCTACTAAAACCTCCAGCTTATTTTGCACATCAGCGTACATGGTTGAATCGCTTTCAATAATGTATTGTTCATCTTGCATCGCTTTTACGAGCGGCACAACAAATTCATCATAGTCAAGCGAATAATTGTCATCCTTATTTTCCGGTTTGTGCACAGCACTGAAATTATATCCCGTTTGGGCGGCAGCTTTTTCTACTTCCTGAGCAATAAAGCCGCTGCGGCGGAGTGAAGTAGGCACCGAGTAATCATTTTGGTCTAATCGGGTAGTAACCTGGTCTTTTGGCATATTTTTCATCCAGAACTCGTCTAGTTTGCGGCATTCCAGATTATAAACGATCGGTCGCAGTTTCTCAATAAAATCAAGGCCTTTTACTTCCTCCGTTATATTCTCTTTAAATCTTCCGTCGGAGTAATTGTACGCTACCTGCCCCCTTATCCTTAAAACACTCGCATCGCCCAGTTTTATCGAATTGCTAGCCGTTACAATAGCATTATATCCAATCGCCATCGAATTTCTGTAGCCCGAAGCATTTGCGTCCGCACTATATCCTAAAAAGGTACAGCCAGAATAACTCCAAAGTCCTCCAGCCGAGAAACCAACCGCTGTGTTTGCGTTAGAAGTAGCTTGCCAAAACAACGCTCCATAGCCCAGTGCCGTATTGCTGTCACCACTGGTTTCGGTACCTAAAGATGATAAGCCGAATGCCGAGTTGTAATTGCCTGTATTTATATGGAGCATAGATTGATACCCCAATGCAACGTTCTCACCATCAAAATTTGCAGGCGTAGTAGCGTTTTGCAGGGCTTGAGAGCCTACAGCGGTTGATATGCCATTGCCGCTGCTCGATGAACTATACCAGTACAACGCATTATAGCCTATGGCCGTTCCGTATGAGGCAAGGGAACTTTCATGCAAGGCATTTTTACCCAAGGCCGTATTATAATAACCCTTCGTGTTTGAGAAAATGGCACCGGATCCAACAGCAGTATTAAGATCGGTATGACTGTGATACAAAGCAGTATAGCCGATCGACACATTCTTTTGGCCAAACTGACAATCATCCCCGGCCTGATAGCCGAATGAAGTATTATCGCTTGCCGTATTGGTGCTTACCGAAGCCTGGTACCCGAAGGCAGTATTATTATTGCCAGCCATATTACCGCTTAAACTTGCATTTCCCACACCAGTATTGTTTGAGCCGGTATTAAAGGCGTGCATTGAATACGCCCCAATAGCCACATTGCTTGTACCCCCGCCATTGTTTAACATTGCCTCAAAACCAAAAGCGTCGCCGGTACCGGTGTTATTGCCTTTCATGGCCTGATATCCCACCGCAGTGCAAGTACTGGTAGTACCTCCATTAAGTGCGTTAACCCCTGCCGCAG
>JAQBNQ010000584.1 GCA_028288545.1 Bacteroidota bacterium | reverse complement strand
GCCATTACATTTACCGTTCTCTTCTGTATTTCAGTCCGGTGAATACGTGAATAGGATAGCAGGTCGCGCATTAGTTGCTGCAAATTTATTGCGCCCTCATTGGCATAATTTAAATAGTCATCGGCATCCTTATCAAGTTTACTGCTATATCGCTTTTTTAGCAACTGCGTGTAGTTTGATATCATTCGCAAGGGTTCTTGCATATCATGCGATGAGACATAGGCAAAGGTTTCAAGGTCGGCATTGCTGCGTTCCAGTTCGCAGCTTCGTTCTTCCAACTCCAATTGGTACTTTTTATTAACCCTGATGTCGCGGCTTTGACTTAAAACAACCCCGGTGCCGTTCGGCTCATCCATTAAAGTAAAAATGGTTTCAAACCAGATGTATTCTCCTGTTTTGTGTCGCAGCCTAAACTGAACCGGTGTGGCCATAAAGGGATGTGCCGGGTCAAGAAAATTAAGCCCCTTCATGATATGTGCATCGTCGGGGTGTACGATAGAAATGGGATATTTTCCGAGCAGCTCATCCGGCCGGTAGCCCAGCAATCTTTCTATCGATGGACTAATAAATTCCAACTTCGCGTTGCCCGAATGAACGCAAATTAAATCGAAGGAGTTTTCAGCCAGCAAGCGGTATTTTTGCTCGCTCTCCGAAAGTTTTTCTTCTATCGCATATCTAAAACGGAACAGAAGAAAAAATACACCCTGGCTGATTGCATAGGTCAGGTAAAAATCGAGCGGTGCGGTGGATTTTGCATGAGAGGTAAACGCTGTTAGAATAACCCCCGCGGTCATTATACCTGCAAACTGAATCAATGATTTTTTACTGTTGAAGAAATAACAGGACACTACATAGGTTACTATAAACTGGTAAACGTACATATCCATGTGTTCGGCCGCGCAAACCACATAGATGCTGTTGAAGTTAATAAGATATAGAAACACGGTAACCAGCAATTGCCTGTTTGCAATGGCCTTGGGAGAAAGCCAAAGAATGATGTAAAAGAATAGCGTGATGATACCGGGTGCAAAATTGAGTAGCCGATGTGGGATAGGGCCTTTTATCGGGACATTAGCTCCAAAAAATCCGAAAACGAAAAAGGAGATGGAGACCATGAAGAAAAGAAGCCGCGTAGCCTTTAAATCATCGGCAATAACCCCGGTAAAGGATGTGTAAACTTTTTTCAGCATCTGAAATAAAACGAGGGATTGATTAATTCAGTTATATCAAAATCGGCGAACATTAATATTTCTGCATCTCTGGATCTATCTGATCCGCCCATGCCAAAATTCCACCCTTCAGGTTATATAAGTTGGTGAAGCCTTCGTTCTGTTCAAGGTAATCGCAAATCCGCCCGCTTCTGGCGCCACTGCGGCAGTGAATAACAACGGGTTTGTCTTTTGCTATTTTATCAAGGTTGTCAGGTATCTCATTCATAGGAATAAGCAACCCGTTAAGGTTGCAGATCTCGAATTCATTGGGTTCGCGCACATCTATCAGCTGAAAATCTTCTTTGTTATCAAGCATTTGCTTCAGCTCGGTTACAGTTTTCTCTTTCATCATTAATTTGGTTAATACATTACATTTAGCCTGGCTGAAAATACAAAAACCAGATAAAAACTACAAAGCCCTCACTTGCTAGTTATGCATATCCAATTATAGCTTGTCCAAGAATCACAACAATAAAAGACAGTACCTTTTTATTAAAAGGCCCTGGCAGCCCGCACATGGGCCTGTGTTACCTTAAATTGTGTTTGTTGGGCACCGGTATTGGGTGTTAAATATTGAAACCACGCATTAAAATTTGTCGATTCGCTGGAACTCCAATAGGTGAAACTTGCAAAACCGCCAATACCCGGATTAGCGAGGTTAACATACATCTGGTTCAACTCGTCTTTTGAAGGTAAAAACCAATCATTGTATCCGCCCAGCGTGATAGAAGTGCAGGCTGTTGCTGCGTAAGCGCCTGCGCCTTGTGCCGTAATGATTGCAGCGGTATTGCTTGCTCCGGAACCTATGGCCGTACCTGTAGCGCCTGTGCTAATGTTATTGCCGTTATCCCATGCAATGCCTGCGTTTTGATCGCTTGTAGCTGCAACCAGGCCATGTTGGCCGGTGCTATCTATATAAAACACTATACCCCCTGCATATAATTCACCGATGTAGTGCGAGCCGTCAAAATTTTTCCAACCGGTTCCATCATAATATTGTGGTTTATTAATTGTGGTATTGTATAGCATTAATCCTGTGGCGGGTGTTGCAATTGAGCTTACCTGCGCTTGCGTTAGCCGTGGAGGAAGAAAGCCTTGTGTACTACTGCTAACGTCTAAACGGGCGCTGTTATCAGGAGTGTTGGTGGCAACTCCCACAGAGGTTCCGTTATCGTAAATGCTGCTGCTGCCTAACACGCCTGTCAGGGTATACTTAGGTACATAATTGGCAGCGCCCGGGTCGTTTTTTAGGTTCATGGCAAATTGCGCTGTTTTGGCATAAGGAACACTTATTAATTGAGATAAGCCCATGGTCAGATATTGGCCGGTAGAGAACAAGTCCAGTTCAACCTGCAAATATTTTGCACGGGTATTCCAGTCAATACCGGCAAAAGTGCCGATGGTAGGAGATCCATAACCTATTTCGGTGATCAATAACCCGAAACCGGTGCTTGTTACGGTATCGGTTTCCTGGTACAAGGGCGTGCCGGCACCGGTGCTATCCAATATTGTAAAACGAAGAGTAACCCTCTGGTTAGGCATTGGCTCGCCGTGGTTGTCACGCAATACGGCCTGGTAGTTGGTTGCCTCGGGCACGTGCTCCTGCGCGGTAACTGTTTGAAATAAAATAATAGCGCAAAAGAAGACCAGGTTAGCAACTAAAGTTTTCATACAGGGTAATGTTTAATTATACAACAAGGTATAAAAATTATAACCCAAAAGCAGTATTTAGCAGACTTATAAGGACAGCACACGGATTTTAATCAATGATCATACAAGCCCCCACAGTAACATTGCTCGCTTCGTCAATCAATATAAAACTGCCTGTATCCCTGTTTTTGGTATAGGAATCAAAACATAAAGGTGCGGTAGTTCGGATTGTAATTCTACCCACATCGTTCATGCCGATAGTTGGGTTTTCTGTAACGCGGTGAAGCGTATTAATATCAAGCTTGTATTTTATTTCTTTTACAACGGCCCTTACATCTTTGGTAGTGTGCTTCAAAGCGTATTTACCGTTTAACAGAATCGGCTTATCACTCATCCAGCACACCATGGCCTCTATGTCCTGGCTTTGTCGTGGCAGGTTCCCTTCGCGCACCAGCATATCTCCCCGCGAAATATCAATATCATCTTCCAGCAGCACCGTTACAGATAAGGGCGCATAGGCTTCTTCCATTTTTTTGCCATCCAGTTCAACAGACTTAACCTTTGAAGTAAACCCTGAAGGCAGTACAACAATATTATCACCGGGGCGGATAA
The DNA here is from genome assembly GCA_028288545.1 of Bacteroidota bacterium. Lineage (GTDB taxonomy): Bacteria > Bacteroidota > Bacteroidia > Chitinophagales > LD1 > Bog-950. The sequence continues at coordinate 6,471 of JAQBNQ010000584.1, read as the reverse complement.
CTCCGCTGGCAATTCTACCAGCATAACCGCGGTAATCGTGGAACCCGTTATTGTATGGCCTTATAACGTACTGTATAGGCAAACGCATATCAATATGATTAATGTCGCTGGCTATATGTATGGTTTCAAGCAGGTACATCAGTGTGCCACCTTCATACCATTTCATCTTATCCGAACGGTGCACCACATTGTCGCCGTTTAATGCCGATATAGGAATGAATTGAATGTCCTTTGTTTTAAGACGTGTTGCGAACAAACGGTAGTCTTCTACAATTTTTGCATAGACATCTTCTTTGTATTCAACCAGGTCCATTTTATTGATGCAAACGGCAATGTGCGGTATTCCAAGCAAGGAGGCAATGATTGAATGGCGCTTAGTTTGTTCAACCACTCCATGACGTGCATCTACCAGTATTACAGCCAGGTTTGCGGTAGATGCGCCGGTTACCATATTTCTGGTGTACTGAATATGGCCGGGTGTATCAGCAATTATGAATTTCCTTTTCGGCGTTGAAAAATAGCGGTAGGCCACGTCAATAGTAATGCCCTGTTCACGCTCTGCTTTTAAACCATCGGTAAGTAAAGCAAGGTTTACATACTCATCTCCATGCTTTTCCGACGAAGTCTTAATGGCCTCATATTGATCTTCAAAAATAGATTTGGAATCATACAACAATCTTCCTATCAAAGTCGATTTCCCATCATCTACACTTCCAGCCGTTGTAAAACGCAACAACTCCATGTCAAGATAACTCTTGCCATCAAAGGATTTCGAATTTCGAATTTCGAATTGCGGATTACTCATGATGATTTTGGATTTTCAGATTGAGAATATCGCATATTGAGTGTGTGATCTTTCATTTTTTGAATTTGTTTGAGTTATCCTTGGATGTTCCTCTAGTGGCAGTAAATATTAGCCTTTAATAAATTCGAAATTCGCCATCCGCCATTCGAAATTTAAAAATATCCAACTTTCTTCCTGTCCTCCATGCTCGTTTCACCGCGCTTATCATCTGCACGGCCACCTCTTTCTGTAACCCGGGAAGCTGCTACCTCTTGTATAATATCATCCATAGAAGCCGCTGCTGATAATGTTGCACCGGTAGAGGTGATATCGCCAATAGTTCTGAATCTTACAATTTTTTCCTCGGCAACATCGTTTGGTTTCATTGGAATGAAGGGGCTTTCCGCCAACAACACTCCATCGCGTTCAAACACTTTACGTTTGTGCGAAAAATATAAGGACGGCATTTCAATTCCTTCCATCGCAAGGTATTGCCAAACATCTAATTCGGTCCAGTTAGAGATCGGGAACACCCGAAAGTTTTCTCCCTGTTGCATCCTGCCGTTAAACAGGTTCCATAACTCGGGCCTCTGGTTCTTGGGATCCCATTGTCCAAACTCATCGCGGTGCGAAAAAAATCTTTCCTTGGCCCTCGCCTTTTCTTCATCCCGCCTTGCACCGCCTATGCAGGCATCAAACTTATTTTTTTCAATAATGTCCAGCAAAGTGGTTGTTTGCAAACGGATACGTGATGCGCTATAGCCTTTTTCTTCAGCTACCATGCCATCGTCAATTGATTGCTGCACAGAGCCTACTATCAATTTTACACCTAGCTTTTTAACCAACCCATCCCGGTATTCCAGGGTTTCGGGAAAGTTGTGGCCCGTATCAATATGCACTAAAGGAAACGGAATGGACGCAGGGTAAAATGCCTTTTTTGCCAGGTATGTTACAAGAATAGAATCCTTGCCCCCGCTAAAAAGTATGGCCGGATTATGAAATTGCGCAGCCACTTCGCGCAGTACAAAAATAGATTCCGACTCCAGGGTTTTTAAATGATTCAGTGTGTACGACATATTTGCTTCTTCGTCCCTTCTGTTTTTAAAATTTAATTTTTGGCAGCACAAAATTCACCACCTCATTCACCGATTCTTCAACTGTTTTCTTTTCTGTTACAATTTCAAGGTCAGGATTTATTGGCGCTTCAAAGGGGGCACTGATACCGGTAAAATCTTTTATCTCACCTTTTCGTGCTTTGGCATAAAGTCCCTTTACATCTCTTTTTTCGCATTCTTCAAGCGAGGCATTAACATATATCTCAACAAAATCTTCTTTGCCAATTATTTCACCTGCCATTTTTCTTATCTCGGCAGTTGGTGAAACAAAACTGCAAATGGTAACAACGCCGCATTGCAAAAATAGTTTGCTTACCTCGGCTATCCTTCTTATGTTTTCTTTGCGGTCCTCATCGCTAAAGCCAAGGTTGTTGTTAATGCCGGCACGGACATTATCTCCATCAAGCACCATTACCAAAAAGCCTTTTTCGTGCAGGGTTTTCTCAAGCCCCTTTGCTATTGTACTTTTCCCCGAACCGCTTAAACCCGTAAACCACAACACTTTGGCCTTTTGCTTTAGCAACTTCTCCTTATCTTCACGGGTAAGCAGCTGGTCAAAAACGGGGTGTATATGTTCACTTTTGCTATTCATAAAATGGGCTGCAAAGTTAGTTTTTTTGGTAAGTTCTATATAATCAATAGAGTAATAGCAATGAAAGCACTTTTTACCCTTTTTTTAGCCCAGGCTACTATAGCTGTATTTGGACAAATAACTCCTCCCGCCCAACCGGTTTCAGGTCCAGGAGGCAGCGATTATACCAACCTAAGTGTCACGGAATATGATTACGGCACCAATATGAATGGCGATGGCTTCTGGTTGTTTGAGCCGGCTTCCCCGGTCCCTGATTCGGCAAATGTTATTTTATTTTGCCATGGCATGGGCGATACCAATCCTATGTTATACGGTGCTTTTATCAGGCACCTTGTTCAAAAAGGGAACATAGTGATTTATCCGCGTTACCAGCGCGATATTAATGCAAACACGGCCTTGTATAACGATAGTTGCGCCAGAGGTGTTCAACGTGCACTTGATACCATGCAGTTGCCCGGCCATGTATTACCGCGGCTATATAATTATTTTATAGTGGGCCACTCGGTAGGTGGGGTGCTGGCTGCAAATATGACTCAATTGTATGCAACGTATAATTTGCCGAAACCACTTGCCACTTTTTCGATTGAGCCCGGCGCTCCCGCTCTGAACGGAATAATTTTAAGTGACTATTCCTCGTTTCCAGCCGATGTAAAATATCTTGTTGTAATAGGTTCGCAGGACGTAATCGTTGGAACTTCGCCCGGTACAATGCTGTATAACTCTACCACGGCCGTACCCACATCACATAAAAACCTGGTGGAGATCTTTCCTGATACACATGGTAACCCTGGCGTTGGGTCAACGCATAACGAACCACTGGCTTATGATTCTGCCTTTAATAATGGTGAAACCAATTTGTTTATTCAGTTATCAAGCGGCGTAACAGATGCGGTGGATTACTTTTGCACCTGGAAATTGATGGACGCGTTGATGGATTGCGCCGCAAACAACCAAAACTGCGATGTTGCATTTGGCGATACCCCTAAGCAACGGTCAATGGGTAGCTGGAGCGATGGAACAGCGGTAGCGCCGTTAAAAATTACTCCATCTGCGGCAACTTCAATTACAGATATTGAAAATGAAACTGGAATGACGATATTTCCGAATCCCTCAGCAAATGGTTTTAGCCTTCAAGTCCCCGGATTTAAAACAGGAAGCGAAATCAAACTTGATTTGTTTGATATGACAGGAAGAAAAATTTATGGGCAGAATATTGCTTCTGAAATAACAACAGTTGACCACAATTTTTCTTCAGGGGTTTATCTGTATCAGGTCAAAAATGCCAGGGAGATTTTGAGTAAGGGAAAGGTGGTTGTAGAATAACCCATCAATTGATTGCTAACCAACTCATCAACCCGATACTTCCTTTCAGGGCATCTTCATCAATATTAAAAGTAGGGGTGTGGATGCTGGAGGTAATTCCCTTTGAAAAATTGCCTACACCTAAACGGTAAAAACAAGCGGGCACATGGTGGGTGTAATAAGCAAAATCTTCGCTGCCCATTCGCACGGGTATTTCAAGCATATTTTCTGCGCCTGAATATTCAGTGGTCAGGGCTTTTGCTTTTTCGGTCAGGGCATCATCATTAATAAGAACGGGATAACCTATCATGATGTTTACTTCGCACAATCCTCCATTTTTCATGGCCACTATTTCGGCCTGCGATTTTATTTTTTCATGAACCTGGTAGCGCAATGTTTCATCAAAACACCTGAGCGTTCCATCAATCTTCACTCTATCAGGTATAATATTGGTGGCTCCTTTGCCTTCAATATTTCCGAAGGCCAAAACCACGGGAACGGATAAGTCAGTAACATCTTTAAAAGCAAGTAAAATCTCGGCAGCCATCAACAGGGGATTAATAACATTACGGGGTTGCGCTGCGTGGCCTCCTTTTCCTATAACCGTTAAATGAATTTCATCGCTACTGGCCATAAAGCGGCCACCGCAAAAACCAAATTTACCAGCTTCTATTTCCGGCGAGACGTGCAGGCCAAGTATCCGGTCTACCTTAGGATTTTCAAGTGCCCCGGCGGCTGTCATGGCTTCCGCTCCGCTTGGTATTTTTTCTTCGCTGGGTTGAAAAATAAATTTAATAGTTCCTTCAAAATCATTTTTCAGTTCAGATAAAATCATGGCAGCGCCAAGCAGGTTAGCCGTATGTACATCATGACCACAACCGTGCATCTTACCGGCATTCTTTGAGCAATAATCAACTTTGTTTAATTCCTGTATTGGCAGGGCATCCATATCAGCGCGAAGGGCAATACATTTTTTATCCGGATTTTTTCCTTTTAGAATTCCGATGATTCCTGTTTTGGCAAGTGGCTTTACTTCAATGCCCAGCTTTGTTAACTCTTCCGCTACTAAATTGGAGGTTTGAAATTCTTCCCAACTCAATTCGGGGTTGGCGTGTATCTGCCTCCGCAGTTCAACAACGCGGCTAAAGTATTTTTCAGAAAGCTCCTTTATCCTCTCAATCATCTCAGGTCTAATGTCTGACGTCTAAAGTCTTGTGTCTACTGTTTGATCTTAATCTTATCCTTTACAATAAAAGCCCCAGAATACAAAACCACTATTTGCTGCAATGCATTGGTGGCTTCAAGCCTTGTTTTAAAATCACCTAAACGGAGTTTATAATAAGGTTGTTCGTATTCGACATAAGATGCCATATCCGGAAATTCATGGTACATCTGTCCTTTATTTTTATACACTTCATCGCGCACATCCGTGAACATGATCTGTATCCGGTAGCCATCGGCAAATTCCTTTTTGCGGTTGTAGTCGCGGTATTTGTAAAGGAGTTCCGAAATTTTTTTGTCCTGTTTAACCGCAATGTATTTGTTGTGCGCCGTACTATCCTGGGCTGATAAAAAAACATGGAAACAGCAAAGCATTAAAACTGCCAGGCTAAACCTTAAAAGTTTCAGGAATTTAAAATTGTCAATCATGATAGAATGCTTACGCTTACGGATGATCCGATCCTGTCGGCTCCGGCCTCAATTAGTTGCTGGGCAAATTCTTTGGTGCGGATTCCGCCGGCAGCTTTTATTTTAATTCCCTTGGGTAAATTGGCCCGTAATAGTTTTACCGCTTCAACGGTTGCCCCCGGCTCAATAAACCCGGTAGATGTTTTTACAAAATCAACGGTTAGTTCGGCACAAAGTTCGCAGGCTTTAATAGTCTCTTCTTTGGTCAGCAAACCTGTTTCAAGTATCACCTTTAATTTACCACCCCGTAACTGAACAATGGTGGCTGCGCTTGTCAATTCATTTTTCAGATAATTCCAATCGCCGGCTTTTAGGGCAATAATATTTATTACCATGTCTATTTCATCGGCACCCTCGTCAATAGCGCGGCGGGCTTCTTCTACCTTTGCCGGGGTATGAGAATATCCCAAAGGGAACCCCGCTACGGTAACAACTTTCACTTTTGTATCGGCCAGCCACAGTTTGCATTTACGCACAAAATAAGGCGGTACACATACGCCTGCAAAGCCGTATTCCTTGGCTTCGGCACAAAGCTTTTTGATTTCTTTTTCGGAGGCGTCGGCCTTTAAAAGCGTGTGGTCTATTTTGGAAGCAAGATTCATTTATGAAAGACTTGAGTTAACAGACCAAGGACCTAAGACCCAAGCCATAAGATAAAAATAGAAAAAGTAATCAGAGTGCTGAATATTCGATAGATTTCTATTCCGAAACCCAAATTGTTAAATCGGGTTATTTAATAAATTGTTTTTTCAGACATATGCTGGTAGAACTAAAAATTACGCAACATGTTAAGCAGTAAACAAGTACAAAAAGTGGCAGTTGTAGGCTATAACCGCATTCCTTTTGCCAGGCAGAACACGGCCTATACAACTGCCGGAAACACGGATATGATGGTTGCCGCCCTAAATGGTCTTATAGACCGGTATAGCCTAAAAGGCAAGCTGTTGGGCGAGGTTGTAGGCGGAGCTGTGATAAAACACAGTCGCGAT
>JAQBNQ010000643.1 GCA_028288545.1 Bacteroidota bacterium | reverse complement strand
CCCTGGGAACGGACAACCCGGTTATTGCTCCAAAATTCGCAGATAATTTTTCACAAGCTTTTACCTTCTGATACCTGCATGAAGAAGACCGCGTTTTTTATTCTATTGTTTATTTCCGCCATGCTGATTTTGGTGGATTGCAAGCACGATCCTAAGATTGTGCCCCTTGTTGCGCATGGCGATGACAGCCTTTACCACGGGGTGCCCTATAAAATACCCGAATACTTTATTTTTAATTTCCCGACACTGATAAATCCATATAAAGATTCTTTAACCTGGGAAGGCATTCAGTTGGGAAGAAGATTGTTTTACGATAAGCATCTTTCGGTTGACGGACAAAAATCATGCGGTTCCTGCCACCGCGCTGCCGAGGCTCTATCCGATTCGGGTTTTGCGCTGAGCACCAACGAATTTGGTTTGACCAAAAGAAATGCGCCGGCACTTCAAAATCTTGCATGGTCTAATTCCTTTTTCTGGGATGGCCGGCAACCAACCGCAGCAGCACAGGCACAGGATGCCTACCAACATGAATTGGGCTTAGTGGTAAATAATGCAGTTACGTACCTGCAGGCCGATTCGGTTTATGCAAGACTTTTCCGCAAAGCATTTGGCAGACCAGGCACTATTTCAGCCGATAAAATATACCTGGCTGTGCAGGAGTTTATGATGTACGCGGTTTCCTCCAATTCAAAATTCGACCGTGTTATGAGGGGCGATCCGGGTTGGGCTTTCACTCCATCAGAGGATAGCGGTTTTACGGCCGTATTTAATACGGAACGCGGCGATTGCTTCCATTGCCACACGCAGGGAGGAATTCACCTGCTGATGACAGATATGAAATTTCATAATAACGGACTTGACCCTGCTAATAGTATCACCGATTTTGTCGATGCCGGTAGGGGTGGGATTACAGGTGTTGCGGGTGATTATGGAACTTTCAAATCACCAACACTAAGGAACATTGCGGTTACCGGGCCATATATGCACGATGGAAGATTTAAAACGCTTAGCCAGGTAATTGATTTTTACAGCGATAGTCTTAACCTGTCGATTAATGACGACTTGTTTATTCTAAGACATTTGGATACTACAAATACGGGCCAAGTTCTTCCGCGTGGAGGAATGCATCTCACCGCTACAGAAAAGCAGGAATTACTTGATTTTCTGAATACACTGACCGATACAACGTTTCTTAACGACCCGAACCTGAGGAATCCGTTTTAAACTGCTGGTTCTTGCTGGGACAGGCAATGGAAACTTCCCAGGCCCCATATCAGATCAGTTGAGTCCAGGCCAATTACCTTTTTATCCTTAAAACATGATTGCAGGATATCCAAAGCGCGTTGGTCGTTCTTTTTATCGTGGAAGGTGGGAACAACAACATATTTATTGGCGATATAAAAATTGGCATAAGAAGCCGGCAGACGTTGGTCTTCATACATTACCAGGTGAGGCATTGGCAATTCAACAACATTGAGTTGCTTACCGTTTTCAAGGCGCATTGTATTTAGCAGCTTCAGGTTATCCTGTAAAGGTTTGTAATTATCGTCTTCAGCATTTTCTTCCACCATTGTAATAACGGTATCTGCATTTACAAAACGTGTTAAGTCATCAATGTGTCCATCGGTATCATCGCCATCAATGCCATCTCCCAGCCACAATACATTTTCAACACCGTAAAATTCTACCAGGTAATGTTCTATTTCGCTACGCGACAACTGTGGGTTGCGGTTTTTATGTAACAGGCACGAGGTTGTGGTAAGCAAAGTTCCTTTGCCATTAAAATCCACCGAGCCTCCTTCCATAATTATGCCCGGGTTAAAAACCTTCAGATTCAATTTACCACCAATTAAAGTAGGTATAACATCATCCAAATCGTAAGGAGGATATTTATCGCCCCATGCATTATAATCCCAATCTACAATAACCTTCTCCTTTGTACTGCGGTTTACCAAAAATGCCGGACCATGGTCGCGGCACCATGCATCATCTGTGGGATGAAAAAAGAAGTCAATTTTAGAAAGGTCCGCTTCAACACGCTCAAGATTGGTTATGGCAAAAGCCTTCATCCTTTCATTGGCAACGTTAATGCAAACACGCTGACCTTCGGCCACCAGCTTTATAAATTGGGAATAAACGGGAAAAATAGTTTCAATCTTACCGGGCCATGAGGCCTCCTTATGAGGCCACGAAAGCCACATTGCATTTTGTGGTTCAAATTCTGCCGGAAAAGTAAAACCCAACTGACGCGGAGTTGGATTGTTGAATATAAGATCAGCCATTATACTTCGTCGATAAATCTTTTAGTAATATCTCCGTACGATTCAATTCTTCTATCGCGCATAAAGGGCCAGTGAGTACGATAAAAATCCGTTTTATCCAAATCAAGCTCAACCACGGCATTTTCTTCCTGGTCATGAGAGGCCAGGTAAAGTAATTTGCCAAACGGGTTTGAAACAAAACTTCCTCCCCAAAATTTCATCAGGCCGTTCTGCTCAAGGCCTACACGGTTAACACTAACCACGTACAAACCATTAGCCACTGAATGTGAGCGTTGAATGGTTTGCCATGCATCATATTGCTCGGTGTTTGTTTGTTCGTCCTGTGCGGTTGCCCAACCAATAGCGGTTGGGTAAAACAAAATATCGGCTCCCATTAATGCTGTTAACCGTGCAGCTTCAGGGTACCATTGATCCCAGCAAATAAGCACACCCACTTTGGCATATTTGGTATTGAATATTTTGTAACCCAGGTCGCCGGGTGTGAAATAAAATTTTTCAAAATATGCCGGGTCATCGGGTATATGCATTTTGCGGTACTTGCCAAGGTAGGTTCCGTCTGCATCCAGTACAGCAGTTGTGTTATGATAAATTCCCTGTGCTCTCTTTTCGAAAAGCGATGCGATGATGACAACGTTTAGTTCTTTAGCAACCTTTGATAGCGTTTCGGTAGATGGCCCGGGGATCGCCTCCGCCAGTTTAAAATTTTCATAATCCTCTACATCGCAAAAATAAAGCGAGGTAAATAATTCCTGTAGGCAAACTATCTGTGCTCCTTTTGATGCAGCGTCGCGAATACCAGCGATGGCCTTTTGCATATTAGGTGCGGCTTCCTTGCCACAACTCATTTGAACCAATCCCACTTTTACCTTGCTCATTGTAATTTTTTGAAGTGCGCAAAAATAAAAAATAAAAAAGATGTCATTGCTTGTAGTTATCGGGCTTTAATTCAAAAAAATGAAAGAACCACCAAGGCACGGAGTTACGGAGATAACAGCCGAGTTTAATACATCTACCCGGGTAAGATCAACCTTAATTTTTTAAGTGGGACAAACAGTTTTTTATTTTATCTGGAACAAATGCGCAAGGCCATAGGCAGCGCCGGCGGCAAGTGCCCCAATAACTGCGGTTTTAACCGCTCCCATCAATGGGGGCTGTCCAATCGCTTTAGCCTTTAAAAAACCAAATATTACCAGGGCAGATAAAGTTACACCAACCGATATAAGTAAAGCTTCGTGTGTGTTTTTATCGAAAAAATAAGGCGCCAATGGCACCAAGCCCCCTACTATGTACGCCGCCCCAATATTAAAGGCGCTTTTGGTGGCCCGTTTTGCATCGGGCTTTTCAAGACCCAGTTCAAAGCGCATCATAAATGTTACCCATTTATCTTTGTCCTTGGCCATTTCCTCCACAATATCGCGGCTCGACTTTGCCGTAACGCCAAACTCCTGTAGTACTTCTATTACTTCATCCTTCTCATCCTCCGGAAATTTTTCTATTTCGGCGTATTCCCTTGCTAGTTCTGAATCGTAATGATCTACTTCTGTTCTACCGGCCAGGTATCCACCAAGTCCCATTGCAATACTTCCCGCGGCAATTTCGGCCATACCTGCTGTAATAATAATGGTGCCGGAATCTACAGCACCACTTAAACCCGCCGCTAAGGCGAATGGCACAGTCAGCCCATCAGCCATGCCTATTACTATATCCTTTACAAAGTCAGGACTTTTAAAATGTTCCTCGTGATGATGAGCCATAAATATTTTTTTATCCTCCGGTAATATCCTCGGTCCGCAATAATTTTTGAAAATAAGATTTATGGGTGTTAAGCAAGAATTATTTGCCGAAAAGTTCTTCGTTGTGAAGTCCCCCTTCTTTTATAGCTTAGTAGCCGAACAAAACCCCATAAGATGAAAGGCACAGGATTAATCCGCTTCTTAATTTTGTCTGGTCTTCTCCCATTAAACTTATTTGGTACTTCCTGTATTCAGCAAGGCCCCGATACTATTAAGACCAATACCGTTATAACCGGAGGCTGCATTATAAATGGCGACCTTATAATACAGGATGGCACCACCCTGCATGTTGACCTGACAGGAGGACTAGCCGATACGTTTATAGTGCGGGGAAACATTTTGTTGCAAGGCAATGCGGCCTTATTTATAAATGCAGATTCAGGCTCAACCAACGCTCAGTTTATTGTATCGAACACCTCCAATAACCAACGCAGCATAACTACGCAAGGCACCAGCAGGGTAATACTTCAATATATTGAATTCAGAACGCAGGAAGGCGATCTTTCATCGGCCGGTAGCTATTACATGAGCTATTATGCAGAGGATAGTTCGGCCCTATCGATTAGCAACTGCAGGTTAGACCCTCAAAAAGCGTGGTTGCTATGCAATCTTAAAAACAAGTCATCGCTCATTGCCGTTGAAGCGAATCGTCTGCCAACCGAAATTTATCTACAGGATACCGCCCAGATGTCTTTACAGGGCCAGAACACAAATGTAGGCGTATGGCTGTTATTTGAATCCACTACGGACACACTTAATCTTCCGGATCAAACGGGGCCGTATTATAACTGGCAGGTTGGCAGAGGCTTTGGAGGCGTCAGCGCATCGCAATGGTTTTTGAATGTAGATAGCGCAAAGCCGGGATTGGGTGTGCAGGTTCAGCCCTTTGCAAAATTAGTGGTTAATGGAATGGGACAACCCAATACGGGCGAAGCACATGTTAACCTGTTATTTGCAAATGGCACAGATACCCTTAGCAATTTAAAAACAGGACTACAGAACACCAATGTGGCCAGGGGAAGATTGATACTTAACAACGTTAACCTGGGGCCTATAGCCTGGCAATTATATGCAGTATCAAACGAAACACTACATATTAATAATTCCATTGTGAATGAGATTGGTGTAGTGGGCCCTTCTAACCATGTTACCGTGGATAGTTCACTGATTCAGCTAGCTACCTTATCGGGTTTGGGAACTACAGGCAGTAATCTTACCCTAAACAATTCTGAAATATGGAGCCAGGCTATTATTGCGGCTAATACCTGCCACATAACCTTGAATAACTGCAAAGTAACCGGCAGTTGGTTTAGTACAGATGGCGCTTCGGATATTATGGTAAACGGGGGATGCTTTTATCAAAACCCCTCGGGCTGTACGGAAAACACCATGGTAAATATTAATACGGGGCAACCCTATTGTAATCCTTTTATACCAGGTGGTTTTCCGCAAAATTTAACGCCTGTAACAGTTACGTTTAATGGTGTAAACAGCAATTGCGTTACGACGATTGAGGATTTAAATGATAATCGCCAGATAGAAATATATCCAAATCCGTTTTCAACAGAAACAAAAATACAACTCGAGGGTAACGTAAACAGGTTTTCCCTGGCGCTCTACAACGCATTAGGACAAGAAGTAAAACGAATATCAGATGTTTCAGGCTCATCCATTATTTTGAATCGCAATAATATTCTGGCAGGGGTATATTTTATTCGCTTGATGGAGGGGAATAAAACAACAGTAACGGCCAAGGTGGTGATTGCGGATAATTGAAAAGGAGTACATAAGAATCAACCTGCCATTTTCCTTCCACCCCAATCAAATTTGAGAGATGAAACAAATCTTGAAATTGGGTTTAAAAATAAAATGCAATTTTTATTTTCGGGTAGCAAAAGTCCAATAGCTCCGCGCTTTAGCGCGGAGATTATTTGAAAACAACATTCCGGCTTTAGCCGAACAGAATACCGAATGATGCAACGACAATTCTAATTATCTCAGCTAATCTAATTGATATGCCGTTTACAAATGTTTATCTCCATTACATATGGGCAACAAAAGCGCGGGAGCCGATAATAAGTTCTGATTTAAAACCTTTGTTATTAGATCACATACAATCAAACTCCAAAAGCAAAGAGATTTTTATTGACACTCTTAATTGCATGTCTGATCACATCCATGTTTTAGTTTCGCTAGGTCGTGATCAAACGATTTCAAAAGTATCACAACTAATTAAGGGTGAGTCATCATTTTGGATTAACCGACAAGGGATAATTAAGTCCAAATTTGAATGGCAGGATGAATATGCGGCTCTTTCTGTTAGTCAATCCGCACTGCCCAAAGTAAGAGATTATATTAAAAATCAGGAAGCTCATCATAAAAAACATACGTTCCAACAGGAGTACGATGGCTTTATCAGTCGTTGTGGGTTTAGGCCAGAGAATTTTGGCTAAAGCCGATAACTCTAGCCTTGAATCTCCGCGCTAAAGCGCGGAGCTATTTAAAAATTGAAAACCAATCTTTTCATTTTTGTTGGCGGGATTAACTGCGTTGATCCCGGGAAGGGGGATACGTCACCAAAAACAAAACCTCTGCCCTGTCGGGCGAGGCTTTTCTTCACTACTCAAAAATTGAAAACAGGGCTTTTCATTTTTATGGCCGGGATTAACTGCGTTGATCCCTGGAAGGGGGCATCATAAAAACAAAAAACGACTGCTCTTTCAGAGCCATTTTCACTCGCTGCGAAAAAATTGAAATCAGGGCATTTCATTTTTATGGCCGGGATTAACTGCGTTGATCCCTGGAAGGGGGGATACGTCACCAAAAACAAAACCTCTGCCCTGTCGGGCAAGACTTTTCTTCACTACGCAAAAATTGAAATCAGGGCATTTCATTTTTACGGTCGGGATTAACTGCGTTGATCCCTGGAAGGGGTGGCATCATAAAAACAAAAAACGGCTGCTCTTCCAGAGCCATTTTCACTCGCTGCGAAAAAATTGAAATCAGGGCATTTCATTTTTGCGGCCGGGATTAACTGCGTTGATCCCTGGAAGGGGGGATACGTCACCAAAAACAAAACCTCTGCCCTGTCGGGCAAGACTTTTCTTCACTACGCAAAAATTGAAATCAGGGCATTTCAATTTTGCTTCGCTTCGAAAATTCTTTTTGGAGGTTTTGCTTTTGGTGCGGAAAGAGAGGGATTCGAACCCTCGTTGGCCTTGCGACCAAAACAGTTTTCGAGACTGTCCCATTCAACCACTCTGGCACCTTTCCCTGATAGTTAGAGGCTGCAAAATTAAGTAATTTTCATAGCGGGTTCCCGATTCAGCGATACTAATTTTGAGGCTTTTGCGTTGAATAATTATAACATCCTAAAAAATGGCCTACATCAACTTTTTCGTTCATCATAATAAACGCACTATTTATGAGGAAAAGTTGCCTGTTGCTTATTGTGTCCATCGCCGCAGTTCCCATAGCACGGGGGCAGTTTTTTCTTGGACTTCGTGGTAGTCCTTATGGTGGTATAACCAATGTTGACTATAACCCCGCCATTGCTGATAACAGATTTATTGTAGATATAAACCTTATAGGCGTTGCCGCAAACGTAAATAACAACTATGTAGGTATCGACCGTAAAGTAATTTTCAATCATTCGCTTTTCAATGACCCAAATTTCCAGGCAGATCATTTACACGAGCGGGTGAACGGAAGAGATAAAAGCGCATATGTCGGGGCGCAGATACAGGGACCTTTGTCGTTCATGTTCTCGTTTGGCAAAAAGAAGGACCGGTTTAAAAATGCAATTGCGTTTAGCTGGCACACCAATGTTATTTCGAATGCAGATAATGTTACGGAGATATTGGCGCGAAGTGCATATTATGGGATGGGCAACCAGGCAGACGCGGTTACGCACTTTTTAGGCAAAGGCTTAAGCAATGCCAACTTAAGCGTTAAGTCTGCCGCGTGGAATGACTTTGGCATTACCTATAGCCGCGTAATAATTAATAAAGGAGCCAACATGCTAAAGGTAGGCGGCACCTTAAAACTATTGCAACCGCTTGGCGGGGCTTACGGCTATGCCGAAAATCTTAATTACAAGTGGCCAGAAGTGGATATGCTCAGCATTTACAAAGCGCATATCAACTATGCTTATTCCGAAGGGCTTATCTCTTCAAAAGGTTATTCGCCGCAGAATATTTTGCAAACCTTATCAGGCTACCAGCAAAATTTATTTTCGTATAAATATGCGAGCCCGACAGTAGCTGTTGATATTGGCCTGGTATACGAATGGAGGCCGGATAAAACCAAGTACAATAAGGAGTTGGATTGCAATTGTAAAACAGCAAACGAAAGAGACAAGTACAAAGTAGCCATGGGATTTTCAATCATTGATTTTGGTGCGCTGCGTTTTAAGCGGGGCCAATACAGCCAGAACATTTATGCCGATATTCAAAACTGGGACGTTAGCAATGTAAAATTCCCAAACGGATTGCAAAGCCTGGACGATACGATACATTCGCGTTTCCAGGTGTTACCGGGCAAAAACTATTTTACTATTTGGCTGCCAACCAGGTTTAATCTCTTTCTTGATTACAATATAATTAAGGATTTTGGTATCATCTTCTCGGCTATGGTATCGCCGGATATGTCGCCCAACCACAGCATGATTCACCAGGTAACAACGTTTACCATTAACCCGAAATATGAAAACAAATGGTTTGGTGTTTACCTGCCTGTATCTTATGACGTGATGCGAAATGTAAGCCTCGGGGCAACCTTACGCATAGGTCCACTGATTGTTGGCACCGAGGATCTGCTGTGCCTGTTTGCAAAAAAATACGTGTATAACGCGGATATTCATGCCGCCTTAAAAATCACAATACCGGACCACAAAATTTGCCGTAAGGGCGATATGAGGTTTAACGGCCAGCTTTATTGATGTTCAAAAAAGGCATTTAAATTTACCGGATGAACAGCTTTAAAACAATTACCGCTAAGGGAGAAACGGTCCGGTTTAATCTTTATATAGGTGAGGCTCCTGAAACGTCACAGGCTTTTCTTAATTCCCTTCCCTTCAGCCGTGACTTTTTCCACGCCAAGGTTTCGGGAGAAGAGATATGGACACCGGATGGACTTGAACTTTCAATAGCCCAGGAAAATTCGACAGTGTTTATTGACGAAGGAGAAATAGTATTAGGTCCGCTACACAAACGAAACAAGGTATCTAAATGCATAGGCATAATGTATGGCGAGGGCAAACTGCTGGATTGCGGAAATATTTTTGGCAAGGTATTTAAAGAAGATCTGCCGCTACTGAAAGAGATAGGAAAACGCTTTTGGCTAAGTGGCAAGGAGCGCCTTACCTTTGAAGTGTTATAGTTCTATCCTCTAAAAAATAAATAGATACATGCCCAGGCCACAACAGCAAGCGTCATTTCAATAACCGGTGTTCGCCACAACGCTTTTGTTTTGCTGGACTTTACCCAAAACTTTCTACCCCCGTTCATGATGGCCATTCCAAATCCGATCAACATAAGATTGGCGAATATAAAAGCGAAAGTATAAAGACTAAAATGGTTACATAAAAGCACCAAAGGTACACTGCCAATAATTATAGGAATTGCATACAATTGAAAGATAAAAGCAAGTCCATCCTTACCCGTTTTAACGGCTTTACCCGGTATTGAGAAACGCAGCAACTCGCGATAGATATACACCCCAAAAACTATTGAAATTACACCAGCCATGGTAGCAAAAAATGTCATTACAGACGGAGAGATGAACATCCAGGTACCCACTATAGCAAAGGTTTGATAAAAGCTTTCATGCTCGGCCCGGATACCCAGCGGTGAACAAACAATTTGCCCAAAAAAAATATTTGCAAAGCAGATCATAAGCCAAAACATAAAAAGCCGTATCCTTGAAGGTATCCTTGAATTTGAGTTTAATATGATCCATATAAGTATACCCAGGCCCAGGCAAAATAAAGGCGCCGTAAAATAAACAGCAATTATCCGTGCCTTGCTCCACCGGTGATAATCTTTTGGCAAAGCATAAACGTGGTTATAAGTCATGGTTACGGCATATCTGAACGAGCGGGCAAGTGCTGAAATAACCCCTTGAAGAACGAGAGTAGTTAAGATGTAGGAAAGAATGAATAAAAACGTAGAAGTGAGAGTAGCTTTTAAATTGGCGCGAACTATTATTTCAGATTTGGGACGGCTAGAGGAAGCGCTGGTTTTATTCATTGGTGTAAAAACAAAAATCGCCAGTGAATCGGTAAAAATGAAACAAAAGCGATTTTTTGAGGTTAATTATACTTCAGCTTTTTCATTGGTTTTGAGGCGATTATATCCATAAACCGCCGCCCCAACCAATAAAACTAAAGCGCCACTATCAATAGGACCACTTGTAGAACCACCTTGTGGTGGCGGACCGCCCTGGGCATTTGCGCTAAGTGCAATAAATACGAACAGGACAGAAAGTATGGAGACGATTTTTGCGCTTTTCATATGGGTTTCATTTGGTTATCACCGATAACTATCTATCCAATGTCTTTCCTGACACGGGAATTCAAGTTCTAAGATAATTATTTTTTTGAAATAAGTAGCTATTTGTAACTTTTTCATCTTTGGTACATTGACCGGGGGGGGAAATTATTTTTGCCCGAACAGCCTTTCAATTGTATAATGGACCCTTTGCACAGCATAGTTTTATCCTTAACCCCAAATGAAAAGCGCTACTTTAAAATGTTTGCCAAAACATTTAAAAGCAGCAGCCAGGTAATAAGGTTATTTGAAGAGCTGAACAAACAGGAGGTTTACGATGATAGTTCCTTGTCAGAAAAAACGGGGATAAAAAACCTGATACCTGCCAAAATTGCTTTGCGCAAAATACTTTTTAAGGCAATGCGTAACTACCGCGAGGACATTGACATTAACCAGGAGTTGCGAGACGACATAAGCAATATCGATTTTTTGTTGAGAAAAGGCCTAAAGGAAGAAGCCGCGAAAGAAATCCGCAAGGCAGTAAAAACTGCCGAACAGGGTGAGGCATATTCAAGTTTGTCGGAATTGATCTCTTACTCGGCTATGGCGGTAGACAAGCATATGAAGGCCGATGGGATTTCACAATATTTTCAGTCGCTTCTGTTGCGTAACGAGGAAACGCTTGCGCTGCAAAAAGAAGTTCAGCAGGCGGTTCTGTATCAACAATATCTTGGCTTTTTTATGAGGCACGGCAATTATGAATCGCCGCACGAATTTTCAAACGGAATAAAAGCAATATCATCCGAAATAGAACTCAGGCTTTCTGTTGCGAAGTCCAACTACGCTAAAATCTGCTTACTAACAGGTTTAGCCTCAGCCCATACAGATGAAAAATGCCTTGAAATGTACCAACAAATTGACGCCCTGTTTAAAGAGGATCCCCAGAATATTGAAAAGCATCCAAATCACTATTTTATTTTTTTGACTAACTATTTAACCCTAACAGCCGGCAAAAATGAATTTGGCCCTATTGCAAAAAGGCTGATACATGAAATGGAAATTGCCATTAAAACTCTTACCGTATTTTTCACCAATTACCCGGGTAGATTACCTTATTTTAAGAGACGCCTTTTAGGCAATAAACTTACTTATGCAAAAGCCAACAGCGAATGGGACGAAATGGACGCCCTGGTAACGGAGGCGAAGCAAAATATGACTGACCAGGGATATAAGAAAGAAGTGACCAGCGCACTGGTAGTGGCCTCTTTGATAAGTTGCCTTTTTGACCAGAAAAAATATGCCGAATGTCTTGATTGGATAAGTTGCTATTACACATTGCCTTCTGCAAAAACATTGAAGCCATTGATGTTATGTGTTCGCTTTTTTGAGGCTATTGCATTTTATTTTTCAGGTGATTATAATTTAAGCGGGGTAAAAGCAAATAACCTGGTAAAAACTATTTTGGAACAGGACATGCATGATGAGTATCACAAAACACTTTGCACGTTGTTGCGGCGACTAAACCATTGGGGAATTCCTAACACAAATACCCGGATCGAGATATCTGATATCAAAGTAAAATTTGAAGTACTTGCTAATAATAATGACAGCTACTATTCTATGTATAAAGGCTTTTTGGAGCCTGATAGGGTGCTGGCTAGTATCTTAGATTAGAATATCAGGATATATTCTGAGAGTTGTACCAAGTGTTTCTCAATAAGATCTTTCTTTTTTACTACGTTACGAAATCGCTTTTTTATTGCTGGTTTTTCTTTTTGCAGAGAGGAAGGGATTACTAAAAGTGATCCCGTTTGGGAGGGGGCTCAAAAAGAAAAACCAGCAATGCCCTATCGGGCAGGTCTTTCTTCGCTACGCAAAAAATGAAATCAGAGCCTTTCATTTTTCTCTTCGCTGCGAAATCCCCTCTTTATTGCTGGTTTTTCTTTTTGCAGAGAGGAAGGGATTCGAACCCTCGAAACACTTTCATGTTTACACACTTTCCAGGCGTGCTCCTTCAACCACTCGGACACCTCTCTAATTAAATTGGGCTGCGAACTTAAGAAATCAAATGTACAATTGCTATGCAAAGTTAATCATGTTATTTTTTGCTCTTTCAGCCATCTATAACCGTCTATAGATTTAAAGAACAATTCTCGCTTTAAAGCCAAAGCCTTAGTAGCAAGTTCTTCCTGATATATGAGTTGCAAAGGACGGCGATGTTTTGTTGAAGGCACACCTCCGGCATTATGTTTCTTTATTCGCTCGCTAACATTGCTGGTAGACCCGAAATAGTATCTTTGGTCTTTATCACTTTTAAGAATATAAAAGTAGTGTTTCATTTCCAGGCTGCTCCTTCAACCACCTCCAAAGGAGTGCCTTCGGCATCGGACACCTCTCTAATTAAATTGGGCTGCGAACTTAATTATTCCGGCCAAAATTTCACATGGCACGTTATATGCTGGTGAATGCATCGAGAGCAATCAAAATTTGATTTCGAATAACCAGCTTTTCAATATCTTTAGTTAAACATAATACCACGCTAATGGAAGAATTTGAACAACCGGATTACCGCAATAAACTGAAGGAGAGCCTTACTATTTCTTCAAACCTTTTGGGCTTACACGCTAATACTTTCACGGAACTTGAAACCGGTAACAATAAACTGCATCTTGTTTTAGAGCAGATATCCGGCAACGGCCAGGTGTGGCTTTCATTGCTGGAAAGTTTACAACCACAACTTACTGCTGAGCAAAATACGGCCCTGGTGGGTTTTGCCGGTTCACACGCGCAAACCATTACTGACCTGTTTGAAA
>JAQBNQ010000563.1 GCA_028288545.1 Bacteroidota bacterium | reverse complement strand
GATAGGGCAATAAGTAAGTAAAGGTGAAAAGTCTATTTTAATAAGCCTAATATATGCGGTAAATTATTTTGTGCTTTAATCGGACTTTTCCATTGTGAAAAGGCCAGCTTTAAGCAATATCGATAAGAGGCACCTATTAATTGCGCAAAAGATAAAGCAGTTGCGAGTGGCTAAAGGCTATACCAGTTATGAACAATTTGCGTGGGATAATGAAATAAACAGGGTTCAATATTGGAGGATAGAGAAAGGTGGCAATATTACTATCGCATCGCTTTTAAAAGTGTTGGATATACATCAAATGAGTTTAAAGGAGTTCTTTTTTGACATTGAATAGTTTTTATACCGAATAAATTAAAAGCAATACAAATCGCTCTTCCCATTTTCAATTATATTCTGTACCAAAAGGTTCGCCCTGTCAACGAGTGCCATTTTGTTATAATACTTATCCGATGTTCCAGCGACTTTATTTGGATGGGTTACGTAATCCACGTACACTTTGTTTATGCCTGACTTTCCTAAGTTGGTAATAAATGAACCCCGTCCAATATGGCACTTTACCAGTTGGTGTAGCGGCTTATTTTCTTTAATAGGTTTATCATGTTTGTAGTACCAGTTTTCTATTTCAAAAGATTCATTTAGGCCAATATGTTTGGCAAACTTTTTTAGCTGTTCGTTCATTTTTTGGTTAGATGGGAACTCAGGAAACAAACCGCCATTCTGGTCAAGAATATCCTGTACAGGTTTTAATATTGGAATACAAACCTCAACTGGTTTATTTGGCTTTGAGTTTTTCCTCAAAAGCGTGATAAATCCTCTGTAACTATGCTTTTTTACCTTGTATTTTTCTATGGTTACTTTATGCAAGTTCTCCATATCTTCATACCGCAGAGAGGTAAAAGCACAAATAATGAAATACCTTTTTGCATTAATAAACTCCTTACTTTGCAACGTATCTGCTCCAATTATTTTCTTTAAGTTTTTCTCAGATATATACACATCAGCATCCTTGGCATCTACATCGTTAATGATAAGTTTCTCATCGTCCATATCAATAAGCATGTCAATTTTGTCCTTTTTGGCCTTATACAAAATTGCCCTTAATGTGTCGGCATTCTTTGCAATGGTATTATTTAGGTAGCCATAAGGATTTTCCGATTTGATTTTGTATTGTTCATTGGCATAATCCAGCCATTCTAAAAATTTCGCATTATCGAAATTCAAAAAGGATAAAGGTTGATTCAATTGGGCTTCAAAATCCATCAATTGATTTTTAATAGTTACATACTTCTTAACCTGCCCTTCCCCGATTTTGCCTTTAGTCGTAACGGTAAGTTCAGCATTCACTTGAATATATTTCTCTATATAAGATACTATGCGGCTATCCGTACTTTCAGGTTGCCTACGCTCTAATTTTACTTCAATAATTTCCTTCAATACCTCAGGCCTGGGCAGTTCATTATTTTGCGAGTAATATATGCTTAGTTGCGTCTCACAAAGGGTTTTTAAATAGTTTATTTCATTTACAATTGTACTACCATTCTTATTAATGAAATCTTTCGAGGGTCTATCTTTTTCCCAAAATTTCGCTTTGATTCGTTGCTGTGTACTAATGCGCAGATACTTGTATTTCTTTTTGCCTGTTAGAGGGTCATAATCTGAATAGCCATAACTCATGTTTAAAAAAATCAGACTGGTGCCATCCTTATTTTTGTTCGCTTCTAAATTGAAAGATATTTTTGGTGTTTTCATATTCGCGTAGTAAACCGCGTAGTAAAAATAGGTGTTTTTTTGAGATTTTTTGAGGTCTGCTGCGGTAAGGGTAAAAAATAATGCTGTAGTTAGACATTGATTATCAGGCAATTTGAGTAAATATGAGGTTTTATGCGGCAAAACGGTAATAGTCCCCTACGAGCTACTAAAGGTAACCGCCACAATAAGCTTAATACAAGCAAATTGTGGCGGTTTTTTTATGCCCTTTAGTTTGCATTTGCCCGTAAACCTGTCGGCAATTTTATAGGTTTTTGGGTTGGCCTATAGCCACAAAATGCAACCAAACTTACCAAAATGTCTTTTCAAAAATGTGGGAGGGTAATCACTTTTAGGGGGTAGCCACTTTTTCAATTTAAAAAACTCGAAATTGATCTCCAATTTTCGTTTAATAAATTGATATTCAATAAATTGTAAATTACATATTACAAAAAAAATGGGGTAGTCACATTCAAAAAATGACCACCGCCCTTTTGGTTGTTTTTTACATTTTTGAAAACAAAAATGAGAATGTACACCTCGTCAACTTCCCTTGTCAAAACTTCATCATTTCTTGGGTTCGACATGTTAATTGTTTTCTTTATTTATACACTGGTTTTAGCTGCCATACGAACAACCTGAACACCACACCCACCGCTTTGGCCTCGCTATTAAACGGGTGCTCAGGCTTCACAATGTTATGAGGGTCGAGTGTCCTCAATTTTTTGATGGCTGGCAGGTGCCCGGGCTTTACCACCGCTTCAAGTTGGGTGAAGTAGTCGGGGTATCTTGTAACGAATTCGATTGCGTCCATTGTGTTTGTTTTGTGGACGCAAGGTGTTGTGTGGGGCGAATAGGGAAAGTAGTATGGATATGTGCACTAATTAAGTTGCATATATTTATATGTTACCTGCAATCTAAGTGGGGGACACGGCTGACTTGAAACTAACTGCATAATCGAACAGACACTAAACATGATAAACAGCGGAAAATATACTTTTGAGTCGTATGCTATTGTCCTCAACGCTGACAGGACAGTTTTAAAGTTGAACCCAACACTTGAAAAGTTCGGTTACAAATTTCAATGGGTTGATGCTTCAGAGCTTGAAGCAAATTTTTCTGAAATATTTAATGTCCCAAAAGCTAATGACCGACCACTTACAATAATGATTGGAAGAGAGTGGAAAGGTATATCTCACGAACTTCATAACGCACTTGTCCATACACCGCCATTTGGACAAATTCTACACATGGAGTTTCCGGGAATTCTTTTGTTACGTAAACTGACGGATTTTAATGTAACTGGTGACACAATGGATTTTATAATTGAACAAACAGAATTTAAAATCTTTCATGACTTTGCCAATGATTTACTTCTACAACTGCGACTTTTTAAGATAGGCGAGATTCGCTTTTCGCAATTTTTCAATATCACATCAGAAACGAGACAAGTTGGTTTAAGGAGCACTGGAATTTCAATCGGTGCCAGAGGTGATTACACATTAACAGACAGTGCAGTGGAAGAATTATCTAACAAACTGGTTGCGAAATATGAAAAAAACAATTTAACTGAACTTGCAATTCAAAACTTTAGTATTGTTTACGACCTTCCCGACGGACGACTACGCTTTATTACTTTAGTAACTTGTTTGGAGAGTCTATTCAATTTAGGTAAAGACCAAATTGCACACACCATATCAAGACACTTATCAATCATTCTTTCTAATAGTAAGGAGCAATTCAAAGAAAACTACAAACAGATTAAAAAGCTATACAACATGAGGAGTTCTATTGTTCATGGCGGTGAGTATAAAGGCGACATCATCCAAGATTATCTTGAACTCTCAAACAAAGTAAGAGCAGCAATCAATTTTTGTAATGTTCCCGACTTGACGAAAGAAAAATTATTTGAAGACTTAAACTCACGAGGATTTTGATGATAATGCACGGGCGACTATTTCTTAATATCATCCTTATTCGGTGAATTGATAATTTATCATACCTATACGTGGTAACCTCCTGAATAAAATTCTTCAAGGCCTGTATAATACGCCCAACTACACGCCCTTATTATTACTGCCATCAACCTCGTCAAGTCAAATTTTTTGTATTTCGGCGCCAGAGTGTTGATTATCAGCTTTCTGAACGATTTGTTTTACCGGCGAGGGTTAAAAGAGGTAAGCTTTTCTCTGTAAAAGTAACCCCCTACGAGTTACTAAAGGTAACCGCCACAACAAGCTTAATACAAGCAAATTGTGGCGGTTTTTTTATGCCTTTAAGACTCATCGATCACCGGGCAACTTATTTCGTCAAAATGTTTCCATTAATTTTTTTGGCTTAAAAACTTGTTTGGTAACTTTTAAGTTACGTATATTTGCGTAACTTAAAAGTTACCTATAT
>JAQBNQ010000640.1 GCA_028288545.1 Bacteroidota bacterium | reverse complement strand
GTGTATGGCAAAGGAGCACTACTGGAGTTCATAATAACGTATAAATTACCTGCAGTATCATAGGTACCTGCAAGTATGTCCTGGTAGTAACTGCTCGTAATGCCTGTAATGTTAGTAGTTGTAGTTGCGCCGGTGGTAGTATTAATAATCCCCATGTTAAGTTCGGAAGAAGTACCTCCGCCTAAAGCCAACACAGAGCCATCGGAACATTTATATGCAAAGCCCCAGGTTTCCTGAAAGAACGGATTGATGCTGGATACAAAATTATCATAAGCCCCGGCCGAATTTATTCTTACTGCGGAACTTCCCTGCAAATCAGTTTTACCGATATAAGTTTTACCACTCACCTTGTCAACAATAAAATTACCGGGTACAACGATTGCATCTGTAAGGTCGGCAGTGGTCCAGCTAATAGCTGGTACAGTACCATTGAATGTCCACAAGGGTGTACCTGATGAATTGTACTTTGTTACTTCAAAAAAGTCGGTCAGGTCACTTTCATCAATGGCACCAGCACCATACACAAACAGGTTACCAAAAAAGTCATAATCCACATCCAGGCCCAGGTTTAACGGAGGCAGTGAGGTAAGAACACTAACCCAGGGATCTATTGTTAGTACCTCATTTTCGCTGTAGCCTTGCGGAAAATCAAACTGAACAACATTATTCTTAATCTTAAAATCAGAAGCTACCTTAATGTTTCCGGTATAAGACACCGGGGCGCTTTCCATAATATCACCGCTACCTGTATGAACAAGAAGATTGCCATTACCATCCTTTTTTATGCTTTTGGCATTGGTCCATGCCATTTTTACTTTGCTTACATCTGCGTGGGGGCGCACTACCAGGTAATACTCCATTCCACCTTTTTCGGAAAAGCTGTATACAACATCAATACCCGGGTAAAGCTCTTTATAGGTAATTGATTTGAAGCCTTCGGTTGTAAGAGTCTTTATTGCACCATTATCCTTTTTTAGAAAACTGTAATATCCTTCCTGTTTATCGATAGCTTCTATTTTGGGATTTGGGTTTGCTCCCAGCCACTGCATGGTAAGTGTGGTGGTCCTTAAAGGCAAACTTTCTTCATCCGATTCATTCTCCTTCTTTTTTTCTTTTTCTTTTTCCTTTAATTCTCTCTTTCTCCTGGCAAGTTCTTTCTGATCGATCTTGTTTACTTTATAAATAATGCCCTTAGCTGTAAAAAACGCATTGACATTATCATGGCGGGAAAAGTATAATATTTTGCTTCCGTTAAAATCATTTACCATCTGGTTGTTTTGAAGAAAAACAGCCGAGCGCATTATATCCTTTTGGGCGAAGCTCGTTTTACGGGTCGCGTTTTGCGCAACCAACTGATTAGATATAAAGAGCAATGCAAAAATACAAAGCCGCAGGTGTGGGTAACCCTTTATCATGTCCTGATATTTTTCTTCACGTAATATTACTAAATATATTAAACTTTTAAAGCAGACAGAGTTCCGGCCTGTTTAGTTGCGTCTAAGTGTCGATAAAAAAATGGGGAGTACTCCTGACTGAACAGGTGATGCACTTTAACAATCATTTTTATAGGCAAAAGTTAGTCGGGAAACTGCAACTATCCTTCTTAACGAAGCAGGGTAACGCTTCCTTTGCGGAATATTTTTTTATTGTCGAGCAGGGTAATAGTGGCTTCGTAAACAAACACGGCTGGGTTTTGAAGTACTCCTTTGTAAGTACCATCCCAACCGAGCCATTGGCTGTTGCTTTCAAACACCAATTCGCCCCAGCGGTTAAACACCTTAAGGTTTAGTGTTTTAATGTTCTCCCCATATATCAGGAACAAGTCATTGTTCCCATCGCCATTTGGCGTAAACGAATTAGGAATAAATATCTCTGGATTATCAAGAACAATTACTTTAATAGAAGCATCGGCGGTGCAATGGTCATTGTATGTTACAGTTACAGTGTAGGTATTTTCGCGGGCGTAGCTCGTTAATACAGGATTTGGACAATCTATGCAGCTAAGTCCCAATGTTGGAGTCCAGTTATAAGATACAATTGTAGATAATGCATATGGCCGGAAATCGGTTGTTAGCTGGATACTTTGTCCCAGCTTTAAAGTGGTATCTCCGGGCAATATACTTACATATGCCTGTGCAGGCTCCGAAACCACAATATCGGGTATATCTGTTTTACAGCCATTAACACTCATCGCCACCACGTCATGTAATCCAGCCTGCAGTCCGGGGAAATCCCCTGAAAACTGGAAAGCGGCACTATCCAGTGAATACTGGAATGGAGAGTTTGGCAATGATTGTACAAGAGGTGTAACATGAATAGCACCATCGTGATATTCCGGACCATAACAGGAAGTAGAATCGGTTGTAACCGTATAAAAATCAGGTATTGCATTAGGTATAGATGCCGTATCTGTAATGGTGCACCCATTTCCATCTGAAAGAATAACTGTATAAAGGCCGGTGTCAAGATTAACTATCAAACCATTGGTGGCAAAATCAAAATTGGCACCGTCCTTAGTAGTTGAATAGTTATATGGAGGGGTACCACCCGATGCATAAACAGTGATAGTTCCGTTTTTATCGCCTACGCATTTTACTGCAGTTGTAATGATAGAATCGATTACCATTTGTGTAGGTTGGTTCACCTGCACCGACCCAGTAGCTGTACAACCAGCCTGATCCATAACGGTAACAGTATAATTACCCGTTGCGGTTAAAAATGTATCTGCCGATTGGTAAGACTCTGAGTTAAAAGAATACTGATAAGAGGGAACTCCGCCATTGGCAATTGCAAATACGTAACCATCGGCTGCAGCAAAACATTTTACATCCTGCTCAGCAACCACTAGTGATAATACAGGACCCTGACCAACTGTTACTGTGTCGTGCGCAGTGCAACCCGCGGCATCCTGAACCTGCACTGTGTAAAAGCCAATAGGCACAGTATTAAAGCTATCTGACAATTGATAATTGACTCCATTCAATGAATATTGATAAGGAGTCTGCCCGCCAACAGCGTTGACAACGATAGTTCCTGTAGCGCCACAAGACAATATTGCGGAGCCAGGATTTATGGAAACAGCAGATGAGGGAGATACCGAAATAGTATCAGCATTAACACATCCATTACCATCTTTAACTGCAACAGCATAAGTTGCGGAACTCAGATTAGTAAATGAATCGGGCAACTGATAAGCCCCGCCATTTAGCGAGTATTGATACGGAGTTATTCCTCCGCCAGCTAAAACGTTAATAACCCCGTTGATGGCACCACAGGTTGTTCCAAATTTACTTAGGGCAACTGTTGGCAAAG
Source organism: Bacteroidota bacterium (assembly GCA_028288545.1). GTDB lineage: Bacteria > Bacteroidota > Bacteroidia > Chitinophagales > LD1 > Bog-950. The sequence goes on along the minus strand of JAQBNQ010000640.1, from coordinate 6 downwards.
GCTGAA